>NZ_JASJXN010000030.1:0-54270 GCF_035018705.1 Undibacterium sp. RTI2.2
GGCCGCTCCTTTCTCATCTATTTTGCGCTTCTCGCAATAAAATTACTCTCCGGTGTTTCGTTTTGCAAGAACCTCATATATTTGACGTAATATGCAATACTTTTGAGGTACAGTAAATTCGCGTAAATAAATGTGACAAATCTAGGTGCATTGATTTTCGTGACGCATAATGTATTTTTGAAATTAGTCTTGGCAGTAATCAGCAGTATTGATTGCTCTCAAAATTTTGATCGATTTAATTTATTGCCAATGCGCTAAAGCATTAGCAAGTAGAAATGAGTTATCTTTATATAACATGAGCTATTCATCTTCGTCCCAACAAGTTCAAATTCGCCAAACTAGTCAAGTTCGTAAAGTCATTGTGCGAGGCTTTACGCTGATTGAAATCATGGTTGTTGTTGTCATCATGGGGATCTTGGCAGCTTTAGTAGTACCTAAATTAATGGGACGTACAGATGACGCTCGCATTGCAGCTGCCAAGCAAGATATTTCGACCTTAATGCAAGCCCTCAAACTATATCGCCTTGATAACCAACGTTACCCAACCACTGAGCAGGGCTTGCAGGCTTTAATCGTAAAACCAACTTCCGGCCCCGCTGCCAACGGCTGGAAAACCGGTGGTTACATCGATAAACTCCCGAAAGATCCTTGGGGTAATCCTTACCAATATCTATCGCCCGGCATTAGAGGGGAAGTCGATATCTTTTCCTTAGGTGCAGATGGTCAGCCTAACGGTACAGGTAACGATGCAGATATCGGTTCGTGGGATCTGTAAGTTTTTCTGTGTCGCGCTCTTCTCGCTACAACTCTGGTTTTAGTCTACTAGAGTTGCTGGTGGTGCTAGTGATCGCTGGCATTATGTTAGGTGCCGTGTCATTTAATGCGATGCAAAGTAGCCGTCAGCGGTTGCAAACAGACGCACAACGTATTGCTTTGCTATTGCAATTAGCCCGGGAAGAAGCAATTGTCCGAAACCGTCCTATTGCATTCGAGGCAGATCAAAATCGGTACCATTTTTTAGTGCGCAACGATCTGACATGGGAACCAATCCTTGATGTTGATATGTTGCGCGAACGCGAGTTCGCCATGAGTCCAGTCCAGCTAGCTATCGATCCAGTATCACTCGCCAGCACGACCGACCTGCGCATTGTATTTGGTCGCGAACCAGTCGATAAGCCATTTGTCCTGAGCATGATTGTCGGGGAAGACAAGATAGTTATACGTGCAGATGGCATTGGCCATTTTGTGGTGGAGTAGGTATGAAGTTGAGTACGTATTGCGCGACGCCATATCAATTGAAAAAAACTTCAGGCTTTACTTTGCTTGAGGTTCTGGTTGCGCTAGTGATTGTCGGGACTGCATTGGGCGCAAGTTTGCGTGCGATAGGAAGCCTGACTCAAAATAGCAATGATTTACGGGCTGCAATGATGGCTAGCTGGTCAGCAGAAAACCGATTGGCGCAAATCCGGCTTGGTTCTGAATGGCCTGCAGTTGGTGAACGTTCTTTCCCTTGCCCTCAGGGTGAATTGAATCTGGTTTGCGAAGAGCACGTATTGGCAACGCCAAATCCTTTGTTTAGACGAGTGGAAGTGTATGTATTTGATGCCAATCATCCAGAACGAAGGATTGTTAAATTAACGCAGGTGGTGCCCAATGCCATCTAATAAAAATCGCTTCAAAATTTCGACCAACATTGCTACTAATGGCAGACCAAAACAAGTAAAGACAATAGTTGGTTTTACTTTGGTTGAACTACTCGTTGCAATTACTATTTTGGCGATTGTCGCTGTTCTGGGCTGGCGTGGTCTAGACAGTATCGTCAGGGCGCGTATTACTTTGACCAACGAGCTAGAGCAATCTCGCGGTACGCAGATTAGTTTTGCTCAGCTAGAAAACGACAGTGCTCATCTTGCAGGGACGGATTTGCTTGCTACCCATGAGAGTCTGCGAGCATCACCTCAAGGCCTGTACATGATACGTACAGTGTTTGATGATAACCAACCTTTGCGCTTGCAAATCGTCGCCTATCGCCTGAAAGAAGGCATTTTGAGTCGCCGGGAATCTATCGCTACTCGAGACCTAAAAACGATTGACGCTGATTGGCAAAATGCTCTTAACGAGACCGACAGTATGCCCATCGTTGTACTCCAAACGGAGGTCGCATCCATTTCTATGCGTACCTGGACTAAGGACGAGAATACTTGGCGGGTGGCAGGCACTGATATTGATACATCACAAAATGCCAAAACGGGTTCTGCAAGTAAGCCTATTCCTCTAAAAAGTGGGCTTGAGGTGTCACTCCAGCTATTGGGGCGCGAGAATGTCATCTTAAAAGTATTCTTGCTGGGGGCGGCGTGAAAAAACTGCCACAGCATCAATCTGGCGTCGCCGTTGTGACCGCGCTATTGCTAACGACGCTTGCTATTACGATTGTTGCTAGTTTATTTTGGCAACAGCAAGTTCAGGTTCGCTCAATTGAAAATCAACGACTTCAACTGCAAAAAAAATGGGTGCTTCGTGGCGCATTGGATTGGGCTCGTCTGATTTTGCGCGAGGACGGTCGTGGACGTAAAGTTGATCATCTTAAAGAGGCTTGGGCGACGCCTTTGGCAGAAACTAGACTTGACGAATATGTAGAGAACGGTCGTGCGGATACAGAGGCTTCTGACGCGACTTTATCCGGCCAAATTACGGATGCCCAGTCGCGTTTCAATATAAATAATTTGGCTACGAACGGTATCGTCAACCCGAAAGAGGTACTCGCGTTTGAGCGCTTGCTGACCAATGTAAAGTTAGATCCCTCTCTCGCTGCTGCGACAGCCACAGCCGTTGCTAATTCTCAAACAAAAAAAGTCTCTGCTAATGCAAGCGGGCCTGCCACTGTGATCGGTGCGGTAAGCGGTTCTAATGCTACGGATGCGTCTATTCCGACTGTACCCAATACAACAGATGCTTCAAAAAGTACGAGCAATGCGAATCAGGCGTCAACTGACACAATTCCTGAAGTACAATTCCTGCGCTTTACTCAGATCGACGATGTGTTGTCGGTGCCAGGATTTACTTCAGATATGTTGTTAAAGCTGAGGGACTTTGTGACGGTGCTTCCGCATGCCACGCCCATCAACGTGAATACTGCATCGGCAGAAGTACTATCGGCAAGAATTACTGCGCTCTCTTTGTCAGATGCAGCCGCAATTATTGCCAGTCGTGACCGGGCAGAGTTTTTGGATATAGCTGATTTTAAGCAGCGCTTCCCTGATAAATTAACGGATATCTCTGCTAACGACGTATCGGTTGCAACTGACTACTTTATTGCGGCAGGTAAAATAAAATTAGGAAGATCAACACTGAATTTTAGTGCTTTGATCGAGCGAATCGATATAGTGACAAAAATTATCTGGATAAGAGAGCTTTGATAGTCGTCATACAGGTAAATTTTGTATCGCACTAAAATAGAAAATTGAATATGGCAAGTACACTATATATACTATCACCGTCAAAAATCACTGTCCAAAATGGTAACGATTGGACGACTCAAGCTCGTCCATTTGCATTGGTTTCTAATAATGGCACAATAGAGCAACAAGGCCATCAAACGCTAGTTCAATTAAAAACTATGATTAGCATGGCGCGCCAAGTCATATTGTTGTTGGCCGCTAGCGACGTAAGTGTGTTGCAAGCTAAAGTGCCACCAATGTCAGCCGCAAAACTGCGCCAGTCTTTACCAAATTTATTAGAAGATCAGTTGGCAACCGATGCTTCAGATGTAATTCTGCAATCGACTATGGTCATTAATGGCATGTGCTCAGTTGCTGTGGTTGACAAAAGTTGGATGGAGTCACTTGCCAAAAGTATGCTGCAACTTGGTGCAAAAAAAATCTCTGCATACCCCGTGCAAATGGCGATGGAGCACAACAACGATAGTGCCACCGTCATGTACGAACAAGATGGCAATATGCTGGAGTTTGCAGCCTGCTGCCTTGACGGTAATTTTTTAGGTTTAGGTTTGAGTGTTGACGAGATAGCTCAGCGCTCTGATGTGAATGAGAAATTGGACGTTGAGCTAAACACGGTTTTACAGACTTTGAAGTTATTTCTGTCAGAAGATAGTGTTGTTGTTTATCTTGAGCCTAAAAAAATAGAGGCTTATCAACAAGCCATACAAAAAGATATAGAGCTTGCCCAGAGAATTACCTTGCAGCCAATTCAATGGAAAAACCGGATTGCTGGTCTGACTCCGGCCAGCCCAGATCTGATGGCCGGCGTAGCTTTGGCAAATCCGTCGGCGATTGATTTGTTTGCATGGCGTTGGCCAATAGGTTTAGCTGCTGCGGTTCTAATCATCAATTTGATTGGCATAAATTTTGAGTGGTTTTCGCTCAAGCGCGAGGCTCAGCAACTGAGTTCGTCACTAGTGCAATCTTATCGTGCCGCTTATCCTAAAGAAACCGTCATCATTGATCCGCTAGCGCAAATGCAGCAAAAAATCAGTTTATCTAAAAAACTAGCTGGACAATCGGTGCCAGACGATTTTGTTGTTCTCGCTGCCCAGTTCTCTCAAATATGGGACAGAATCAGTGGTGCTTCCCCAGGAGCTAGCGTGCTCAGTATGGAATACCGCGAACATAGTTTGTTTATAAAAACACGCTCGTTTAATCAGCAGGATCAGCTTAAAGCTGCGTTACAAGAGCAATCTTTGACTTTAGTATCCTCTAAAGATGGTTTGTTACAGGTCAAGACTGGTCTTAGTCTTGATGCTAAAAACAATACTGCCGCAAACTCAGGGGGCTTGAAATGAAAAACTCGATTCTGGTAGAAAGCTTATCTTTGTTTTGGCAGCAGCGTGTGCCGCGGGAGCGCTGGATGTTGTCGTTAGCCTTGCTTGCGATAGTTTGTGCTTTAATTTATGTGATTGGCATTAATCCCGCTTTATCAGGTAAGCAGAGTTTACAAAAAGCCATACCGCAATTAAGACAGCAAGTTGCAGAAATGGATTTAATGAGTAAGCAAAGCGCGCAACTCGGCAACGCTATGTCTGAAAATATAGATACTGTGTCGCGTGAATCGATTGAGACATCTTTGGCTCGCCGTAGCATTAAAGCGCAAAATTTATCTGTGAATGACGATGTTGTCAGATTTCAGATTGCTACCGTTGCCTATGCCAATTTGATGGAATGGTTACTCGAAGCGCAAAAATCAACGAGATTAACGGTCGAAGAAGCGAAGTTAGCAGCGTTGCCAGAGAGTGGTCAGGTCAGTGTAACGATCACCTTAAAGCAGCAAAAGAATAATCTCTGATATGTTTAAGATTAGTCGATTGCTTTGGGTTTTTGCAGCTATTCTCAGCATGGTATTTACAGTGTTAATTTTTTTGCCGGCAAGTTGGTTAGCTCTGTTGGTTGAGAAGCAAACGATGGGACGTATTAGTTTAGGGGATGCCCAAGGTAGTTTTTGGCGCGGCTCTGCATTTATTGGAGGGGCTCCGAATGGAAATGCTCCGCTAACTCCCTTGCTTCCAGGACGTTTTACCTGGCGTATTTCACCCTCAATAATATTGGGGCAGCTTGATATAAATTTGGATAATCCGACATCTTTATCTCAAGCTATAAAATTAGAAGGTAATCTGGGTCAATGGAGCGTTAGTGGTTCAAGTTTGATTGTGCCGCCGGAGCGGTTGGAGGGGCTGGGAGCTCCGTTAAATACGATAGGTCCGTCCGGTCAATTGCGTTTGTCTTGGAATAGTTTGCAGTTCATAAGACAGGGCGTGAAATTGGATATTATTGGCACCATGCGTTTAGAAATGAATGAAATGGCGTCGCGTTTATCACCCATAAAACCATTAGGTAGTTATTTGCTGACGATGGATTGGAAAGGCTCTACAGCGAACATTACATTGACCAGTATCAAGGGACCAATGTTGCTAAGTGGAGCGGGGAATTTGCATGATGGACATATGCAATTTTCTGGGCGGGCAATGGCAGAGGCAGGGCAAGAAGACAGGTTGGCAAATTTATTGAATTTGCTTGGACAGCGCCGTAGGGACGGCAATAAAGATGTGATAGCGTTAGAGTTCAAATGAGAAAAAATCTATTGAAAGTAAGATCTGCCATGAGCGTATCAGTACAGAATGTGTTGCATCCCCAACAGAGTCGGCAAACTAATTTGAAGCGATTGCCGATAGCCGCATTCATAACGGCCGCCTGTTTTACGCTAAGTTTGTGTCCCGCGTATGCGCAAGATCCATCGCAAAATACTGCTGCGCTTAATTTTGTCGGCGCAGATATTGAGTCTGTGATCAAGGCAATTGGTCACTATACTGGTGTGACATTTATTATCGATCCACGAGTAAAGGGACAAATTAACTTAGTCTCCGAAAAGCCTTTAAGTAAGGATCAGGCGTTCAAACTACTGACTTCTAGTTTGCGCTTGCAGGGATATTCGGTAGTCACCGGGGACGGTTATACAAAAGTGGTTCCTGAGTCAGATGCCAAGTTGCAAGCGGGACCAACACAAGCTGAATCGCTAAAAGGTGATCAGATTGCTACTCAGATTTACCGCTTAAATTATGAGTCGGCAAATAATATCGTTACTGTTCTGCGTCCATTGATTTCACCCAATAACACGATCAATGCCAACCCTGGGAACAATTCCGTAGTTATTACAGATTACGCTGATAATTTAAAGCGTCTTACAAAAATAATTGGCGCATTAGATGTGCCCGCATCAAATGATGTCGACGTCATTCCAGTTAAAAATGCAATTGCTAGTGATATCGCAACGATGGTCACTCGTTTAACTGAAAGTGGTGGCGCATCTGCTGAAGGTGGAAAAGCTGTTCTGTTGGCAGATTCGCGTACTAACTCCATTATGATTAAAGCGCCTTCAGCAGCGCGAGCCAATTTAATCAAATCCTTAATCGCTAAATTGGATCAGCCGACTACTTTGCCAGGTAACGTGCATGTGGTTTATCTGAAGAACGCAGAGGCAGTGAAGTTAGCTCAAACCTTGCGTTCGATTATTACTCAAGACAGCTCATTGCCGTCCAGCGGAAATTCTTCTCTATCTTCAAGTAGTAACGGCGCGAGTTCTTTGGGTAGCAGCACTAACTCTAATGCTAGCCTTGGCGGGTCATCGACGAGTGGCTTATCCTCTGGATCGTCCACTGCTAGCTCTTCTCAAAGTAGCTTGTCGAGTGGTGGTGCAGGTGGTTTTATTCAGGCAGATGCAGCAACTAATACTTTGATTATTACTGCAAGTGAGACCGTTTATCGAAATTTGAGAACGATTATTGACCAGTTAGATGCACGCCGTGCCCAAGTATATGTTGAGGCTTTAATCGTTGAAATTAAAGCGAGTAAAGAGAACGATTTTGGTATTCAATGGTTGGGATTATCTGGTAATAGCAATAGCGATTATCGCGTTGGCGGCGGTACGTCATTTCAAACTACCACGAGCAATAACATTGGTGCGCTAATCGCAGGCAATGGATCGGCACTGCCTGGCGCTGGTTTGACCTTGGGATTGTTTAAACAGGTAAATGGCCAGCTTGGCTTAGGTGCGCTGGCGCATGCTCTTGAATCCAATGGCAATGGGAATGTTCTCTCAATTCCAACTTTGATTACTCTTGATAATGAAGAAGCGAAAATTATCGTTGGTCAAAACGTTCCCTTCATTACTGGTCAATATGCGACATCTGCTTCTGCTGGCGGTAGTGCTGGCGTAAATCCATTCACTACGGTGGAGCGTAAAGATGTGGGTTTGTCTTTAAAAGTCAAACCACAAATATCTGATGGTGGCTCAATCAGAATGTCGATTTATCAGGAAGTATCAAGCGTAGACAACACGACGACGAATAGTGCAGGTCTAATCACAAACAAGAGCGTGATCGAATCTAATGTGTTGGTCGATGATGGACAAATTATCGCACTTGGTGGTTTGATGAAAGACTCGATCGAAGATTCTAGCGAGGGCGTACCTCTGCTAAGTAATATTCCTGTACTAGGTAATTTATTCAAATATCAAACTAAGACCCGCGGTAAAACAAGTCTGATGATTTTTATACGGCCAGTCGTGATTCGTAATGCAGAACAAAGCGGCAATGTATCCTTGGATCGCTACGACTATATGCGTACGCAGATTGCCCCGGTAAAAGGAACTGATATGAATAGTCTGTTGCCGGAAATTGAAAAAGGTAAGTTATTTAAAACGCCTGTTGTAAATCCGGGTGATAAATCTGCGACGGAAAGCAAAGAGAGTAAATAACAGCATGCTAGAGAACCGATTATTGTCGTATGCGTATGCCCGTGACTTTTCAGTACTTGCTTGTCGTGATTTGAACGATTCAGCGGCATGTGTAGAACTAGCTGTATCCACCGAAACTAAACCTGCCGCTATTGCTGAAGTAGGGCGCCGTTTTGGCCGCGTTAAATTAAACGTGATGCCGCATGCAGACTTGCTGGAAATGATCGCCAGAACCTATGCAGGATCTGGTGGTGATGCTGCTGACGTAGTTGGTGAAGTAGAGTCTGATCTAGATTTGGCGAAGCTGATGCTGGATATGCCAGCGATTGAGGATTTGCTGGAGTCTGCCGATGATGCACCAGTCATTCGAATGATTAACGCTCTGCTGACGCAAGCATTGCGGGACGGTGCATCAGATATTCATATTGAGCCGTTTGAGCAAATTTCGATAGTGCGTTTTCGTATTGATGGTTCATTGCGTGATGTAGTGCGTCCGAAAAAAGCGATTCATGCCTCATTAGTATCGCGAATTAAAATCATGGCGCAGCTAGATATTGCCGAAAAGCGATTACCACAAGATGGACGTATTACTTTGCGTATTGGTGGTAAACCGGTTGATGTCCGCGTCTCCACCTTACCAACAGGGCATGGCGAACGCGCAGTATTACGTCTGCTTGATAAAGAGGCAGGTCGGTTAGATCTGAGTACCTTAGGGATGAGCCCCGATGTGCTGCCACAGTTTGATAAATTGATCGCGCAGCCACACGGTATCGTGCTGGTCACCGGGCCTACTGGCTCAGGTAAAACGACTACGCTGTATGCGGCATTGTCACGTTTAAATGCGGGTAAGACCAATATCCTGACAGTAGAAGATCCGATTGAATACGAACTTGCTGGCGTGGGACAAACTCAGGTTAATGCGCGTATTGATATGACGTTTGCCAAGGCACTTCGCGCTATCTTGCGACAAGATCCCGACGTCATCATGATCGGCGAGATTCGCGATTTAGAGACAGCGCAAATCGCGGTGCAAGCGTCGTTGACTGGGCATTTGGTGTTAGCGACTTTGCATACGAATGACTCTGCGGCAGCAGTCACTCGCTTGCTTGATATGGGCATAGAACCGTTCTTGCTGTCATCGTCTTTACTCGGTGTTATCGCACAACGATTAGTGCGTAAGCTCTGCACCCGTTGCAAACGTTTTGATGGTCAGGACTGGCATTCAGTCGGCTGTGAGCATTGTGGTCATACCGGGTATCAAGGACGAGTAGGGGTTTATGAATTGTTGCTGACGACAGAAGAAATTCGCTCGCAAATTCATCATCAGGCTTCCGAGGCAGAAGTCCGCACGGTAGCGCAGCGTGATGGCATGAAAACGATGCGTGAAGATGGCGATCGTTGGTTGACGGCAGGCGTTACCACCCGGGAAGAATTATTGCGAGTAACGAAAGAGTAAACCATCGTGCCAGCATTCAGATATGAAGCCATTGATCCAGATGGACTAAGCAAAAAAGGTGTGGTCAACGCAGATAGTGCGCGCGCAGCGCGTGCCGATTTGCGTAGCCAGAATTTTTTACCCATCACTGTTGAACTGATTGCCAATCAACTCGATGCGGAAGGTAAGAAGCGACGCAGTATTTTTGGCGAGCATTTATCTACAGTAGAACTTGCGCTATTTACCAGACAGTTAGCGAGCTTGTTAGAAGCAGGCTTACCCTTAGAGCAATCGTTGTCAGCCTTGTTAGAGCAATCAGAACGCAGTTATATCCGTGATTTGATTGCATCTATTCGCTCAGAAGTGATGGCCGGCGCGTCTCTGTCTGATGGTCTGAAACAGCATCCAAATGACTTTGCCGATATCTATTGCGCACTGGTTGCTTCCGGCGAGCAAATCGGTCATTTGTCGCGTGTATTATCGCGCTTGGCAGATTATATTGAGCGCCGCAATGCCTTGGTGCAAAAAGTCAAATTAGCCTTTACTTACCCGGCCATTGTCACGGTCGTTGCGTTTGCGATTGTGATATTTTTGTTGACCTATGTGGTGCCGCAGATCGTCTCTGTTTTTGCCAATACAAAACAAAAATTACCTTTCTTAACCGTGATGATGTTGGCGATATCTGATTTTGTGCGTAGCTATGGATTGTTCGTCGGAATCGTGATTGCAGTTGCGTTCTGGAGCTGGCGCATGGCGCTTAAGAATCCAGATGTCAAAATGCGCTGGCATACCTGGTTGTTAACGGCACCCTTATATGGCAAGTTTGAACGTAGTTTGAATACCTCACGCTTTGCCAGCACTCTGGCGATTACTACTGGCTCTGGCGTACCTATTTTGCGTGCTTTGCAAACCAGTCGGGAGACCTTGTCTAATGTCGCAATGCGCCAGCAAGTGGAAGATGCGACCGCCAGCGTACGTGAAGGTGTGGGCTTAGCGCGCGCGTTGTCAGCACATAAGCACTTTCCTCCTATGTTAATTCATATGATACGTGCAGGCGAAGTCACCGGTGAGCTGCCAGCGATGCTGGAGCGTGCATCTAATGCACAAGAACAGGATTTAGAGCGCCGTGCATTGACGATGGCAGGTCTGCTGGAACCCGCATTAATTCTGGCAATGGGTGTAGTTGTGCTACTGATTGTACTTGCCGTGTTGATGCCAATTATTGAAATTAATCAACTGGTTCGCTGACAACTTAATCACCAATATTGCAAACACTACCAAGCTATTGATCCTGACTAATCAGGCCAATTTATTGGGTAGATTAATCAAGGCGATTAACTTAGATGATTAACTAAGTTGAGTTATCTGCCATAAGCAAGGAATGAAATGAAGCGTGCCCCATTAATAGTCAGTTTTTTGATGTTTATTGCCTTATGTATGTCCCTTAGTTTTTGGGGTATCCATCTATTTAAACCGCAAGCACGTGCTGTAGCCGTACCGATGCAGTCTGCTGCATTTGAGCCAGGTGCTGGCCAGTGGGGTAGTGTATTTGGTCAAAGTCAAGTAGCACAAGCGGCTAGTAATTATCAATTAAAAGGCGTGATACTCGCTGTTCGACAAATAGAAAGTGTCGCCATCATCAGCGCCAATGGCAGGCCAGCTCAAGCTGTTGGGATTGATCAAGAGTTATCTCCAGGGGTCACGCTGAAGGCCGTTTATGATCAATATATTTTGATTTCTGAAAACGGTATTTCCAAGCGAGTTGAGCTGCCACCATCAGCAACTATTACCAGCGCACCGATCAGTCCAAATGGTGCTGCTACCATGGCTCCGCCAAATCCAATTGCGTTCCCATCAAACAGTCGTCAGGTTTTTAGTGGAAATAATCCTGGTATTTCTATTAGTGGTGGCGTACCTGTTTTAACGCCGCAACCAGCCTCTACACCAACGCCTCCAGATAATCAGCAATAACTGAAGATTAGTCTCAATACGGCTCAATCAGGCCGGTAAGTCTTCTAAGTCTATTAAGCCTATTAGTGAATACACTTCCTCAATTTTTACAAGATGCCTTGGCTCAGGCTCATCCATCCTGGCATCCAGCTTTGCACCAAGGTTTGGCCGCAGTAAAAGCGGCAGATCCAGAGTATTTGAGTAATCTGTCAGGCTCCCATTTTTTACCTACCGCGGGACGTTTATTTGCTGCATTTGCCATACCTATTGATGCGGTACGTTATGTGCTGGTAGGTGAGGGTCCTTATCCTCGGGAAGACAGTGCTACCGGATTTTGTTTTATGGATGGTGCCGTCACAGATTTATGGTCGCAAGAGACTGGCGGCGGCTTATCCAAAAAAGTGAATCGTGCAACATCGCTACGTAATTTCATCAAAATGTTATTGGTTACGGGCGGCTATTTGACGCTAGAAAACACTTCTATTTCTGCGGTTGCTGAGGTCGCAAGCAAAGCGAGAGCGACTGATTCTGTCTTCATTCAATCTCTGCCAGAGTTGCAAGATAATTTGCTCGCACAAGGATTTTTGTTATTGAATGCGTCATTGGTGTTTCGATCCGATGTTGCACCTGCCAAAGATGCAAAAGCCTGGCTGCCATTTCTTCAATCCATTTTTTTGGCATTGAACGATCAACAGCAAACGACAGTAAAGCCCACCATTCTGGTCTTATGGGGCAAAATTGCTGAACAGTTACAGCAGATGTCAGTGGTATCTTTATTTCAACAACAGATTGCTGAGCATCCGTACAACTTGTCATTTATTGGGAATAAAAATATGCAAGATTTTTTTGCCCCGATGAACTTGTTGCATAAACGTCTTGCATAAATACCTCTACTCATTCTGATCGTTAGCTAGATTTACCATTACGATAAATAACCGTAATAAAAATACTTAGGATACTGATTCAAATCTTCAATTGTGGAATAAACTAAGAACTGAAAATTTGTTGCTTTGTATCGCATAAAATTGCTTCAGTCTAAGCTACCGAAGATAAGGTCATCGCCAGTCGAGATAATCAGTGTAACTAAGATCAAACATGCTGAAAAAAATAGAAACTAATCAACTGCGAGTCGGAATGTACGTGCAGGAGTTATGCAGTTCCTGGATGGACACTCCATTTTGGCAAAAATCTTTTTTGCTAGAAGATCAAAATGTATTAAATAAGGTACTCAGCACAAAGATCAAAGAAGCTTGGATTGATACGATAAAAGGACTTGATGTTTTTCATCCCGCGGAAGATAGCGATGAAGAGCCTGAAGAAATTGTTGCAGAACCAACAGTTGCTAAACCAGTTGAGCCGGCTGAAGCCGTCCAGATGCAGTCGTTTAAAGAGATACGAAGTGTCTCAATGGATGAAGAGCTAGGACGTGCAGCAAAAATTGTTAGCAAATCGAAGCAAGCTGTTTTTTCGATGTTCCACGAGGCACGCATGGGCAATGCTGTTGATGTCGAGAATGCCTTGCCATTAGTTGAGGAAATTGCCTCTTCAGTCATGCGTAATTCTGGTGCTTTAATCGGCTTGGTTCGCCTCAAAACAAAAGACGATTACACCTACATGCATTCCATCGCGGTGTGTGCATTGATGATCGCGTTATCTAAGCAACTCGGGTTGAGTGATGCCGAAATACGCGATGCTGGTCTGGCCGGTTTATTACACGATATCGGCAAGATGATGGTTTCGTCTGATATTTTAAACAAGCCAGGCAAATTGACAGACGATGAATTTATATCGGTGAAGGAACATCCGGCAGCTGGTTATAAAATGTTGTTAGAGGTAAAGGGAATTAGCGACGTTGCTTTGGATGTTTGTCTGCATCATCACGAAAAAATGGACGGCAGTGGTTATCCCGATCGTTTATCGGGTGAGCAGATTAGCTTGTTTGCGCGTATGGGCGCTGTGTGCGATGTCTATGATGCCATCACATCTAATCGCCCCTATAAACAGGGCTGGTGCCCGGCGGAATCGTTGCGGAAAATGGCGGAGTGGAGCAAAGGTCATTTTGACGAAAAAATATTCCAGGCTTTCGTAAAAAGTATTGGCATCTTCCCAGTCGGAACATTAATCCGGCTGGAGTCTGGACGGCTTGGCGTGGTGGTCGAGCAGCAAGTCGGTAAGTCTTTGTTGTTACCTAAAGTGCGCGTTTTTTTCTCCATCAAATCTCTAGGTTATATTGTGCCGGAATTGATTGATTTAGCCCGGGCTGGTTCACAAGATAAAATTGTAGGCCGTGAGGATGCTAGTAAGTGGGGTTTAAAAGACATAAGTCGTTATTGGCTTGGTGATGCGACTTCCCCCACTGCTTGATTGGCATTTGAAAAGACGATTCTTAATGGTTGTTGCGACATGAATAAGCACTCATTTTGATTGCTTTTTTATTTGGATTGCTATTCAAGGTAAATATAATACTCATGATGAGTATATTTTAGTCGTCCAGAGATTAACTGGGCAATAAGGCATATTTTTTAAAAATATTGGGGAGTATATTGATTTTCGGCGTATTGAACTTGCGCTAGATTAAGCGGGGAATCTTATCCGTCTCTTTTATGATGGATGAGTTTTGCACAAGTTCTGCGTCGATATCTTTAATTAAGACTTACACAAAATTGTCCCAGTAAAGCGCAGCAACGAAGAAATTACTTTAGTGCTGCAAGAAGCTGGGCGGCTTTGCGTAAGTCTTATGCATGCAAAAAACTGAAAATTACTTCTCTGGCTGTATAACAACTTTGCCGGTAACTTTGCGAGCGGCTATATCGTTCAACGCAATCGCCGTATCTTTTAATGCATAGCGCCCAGAAATTCGTGGTTTGATTTTGCCTTCAGCTAACCAGCCAATTAATTCGCGCATTGCTGCCAGATTTGCTTTAGGTTCGCGTTTGGCAAATTCTCCCCAAAACACACCGACTAAAGAAGCACCTTTGAGCAGCGTTAAGTTTAATGGCAATTTCGGGATTTCACCATTTGCAAATCCCACGACCAGATAACGTCCGCGCCAAGCAATGGAGCGGAATGCAGGTTCTGCATAGATGCCACCAACCGGATCGTAAATAACATCTGGCCCTTTACCATCTGTTGCCGCTTTGATTGCCTCACGCAGGTCTTGTGTACTGTAGTTGATCGTCAGATCGGCGCCATGTTCTTTGCAAATAGCGAGCTTCTCATCGGACGAGGCCGCGGCGATTACGCGTGCCCCTAATGCTTTGCCGATTTCAATCGCTGCCAGGCCAACGCCACCGGCAGCGCCTAGCACCAACATCGTTTCTCCGGCTTTTAACTGAGCACGATCGACTACCGCGTGATGCGATGTGCCATAGGTGAGAGTAATCGCTGCTGCAGTATCGAAATCCATTCCAAGTGGCATAGGCATCACCGCTTGCGCAGGTGCTACGACCTGCTGTGCGAATGCGCTGTGACCGATGAAGGCAATTACTTTATCGCCGACCTTGATATTGCTGACTCCATCACCGACGGCCCTCACCACTCCAGACAATTCGCTGCCCGGGGTGAAAGGCAATTCTGGTTTAAATTGATATTTGTTTTGGATGATCAGAACATCTGGGAAGTTAACCCCGGCGGCTTTTACATCAATCACCACTTGTCCAGCGCTTGCAACAAGATCTGGCAACTCTTCTACGACCAAGGTATCTGGTAAACCCCATGCTTTGCAAAGTACGGCTTTCATGTATTTGTCTCCTCTTTAAAATAGTACGACCGTTTGATTTTGTGATTATGCCGCAAAAATCCGACGCTTGTCTCAAATTACAATGTTGCATCGGTTAAAATGTTTCTTATGAAAATCCTGATCAGTAATGACGATGGTTACCTCGCTCCTGGCATTGTCGCTTTGGCCGATGCTTTAGCATCTATTGCCGACATTGTCGTGGTCGCGCCTGACAGCAATCGCTCCGGTAGTTCTAACGCCTTGACATTGGATCGACCCTTGTCAGCTCAGCGCGCGTCGAACGGTTTTTATTTTGTGAATGGCACTCCCTCTGATTGCGTGCACATTGCGCTGACATCAATCATGCAGGAGAAGCCTGATTTGATCGTTTCTGGTATTAATCAGGGACAGAATATGGGGGACGATACTTTGTATTCCGGTACGGTAGCCGCCGCGACTGAGGGATATTTATTTGGCATACCCGCCATCGCTTTTTCGCAAGTCGATAAAGGATGGTCACATCTTGAGGATGCGGCAAAAATAGCACTGAACATGGTCAAGCAAGGTTTTACCGCGCTGCCCATACCCTATTTGTTGAATGTGAATATCCCTAATTTGCCTATGCCGGATATTAAAGGGATCCGTGCTGCGCGCCTGGGCAAGCGCCATATGTCCGAGCCTGTGATTAAAGCGCAAGATCCACATGGTCGTGATATTTATTGGATAGGCCCACCAGGTAAAGCAAAAGAGGCAGGCGAAGGCACAGATTTTTTTGTGACAGCGCAAGGCTATGTATCGGTCACGCCTTTGCAAATTGATCTGACCAATACAAAACAACTATCGCAATTGCAAGACGATTTTGGTGTGGGTGAAGCATGACCAAAAATGAAAAACGTTTTCCCTTGCAATTGTCTTCCGTGATGGATAGCGCTAAGCAGCAAACGCATCGTCAATCTACTTCAGCGCATTTGGTAAAAACGGCGACACCCCAGACCGCGACGCAAAATGCCGCCAAACATGGAGCCACTAAACAAAATGCCGCAAAAAATTCGCTCCGGTCATCGTCGCTTAATCCTAATCCAACGACAAAATCTGATCAGACATCGTCCAGCGTAGTGAGCTCTCGTCCTTTAGTCTCGGACGGTGTGCGGCGTGCAATGGTGGCACGTGTTGCTCAGCAAGGTGTTAAAGATCGCTTAGTATTAGCTGCGCTGGAGGCAATTCCACGCCATCTTTTTATTGAGCCTGGTATGTCAAGTCAGGCCTATGTTGATGCTTCGCTTCCTATTGGGCATCACCAAACGATTTCACAGCCTTATATCGTGGCGCGCATGATAGAAATTATGCGTAATGATGGCAAACTCAATCGTGTTTTAGAAATCGGAACTGGCTGCGGCTATCAGGCTTCCGTATTGTCCTTGGTGGCAAAAGAGGTGTATTCGATTGAACGGATTAAAGCGCTGCACGAACTCGCTAAAAACAACCTGCGCCCCATGCGAATTGCGAATATTCGATTGCATTATGGCGATGGTATGTTGGGCTTGCCTCAAGTTGCGCCATTTGACGGTATCATCTTGGCTGCCGCAGGTATGGAAGTGCCAAAGGCATTATTGGAGCAGCTAGCAATTGGTGGCCGCCTGATCGCACCAGTGGGTGGCGCTAAACAAGTTTTACAATTAATTCAGCGTACCGCAAAACATGAGTGGCAAAGTTCGATACTTGAGCAATGTCATTTCGTCCCTTTACATCAAGGCGTCATCTAAATTTGATGAATCCATTATTTAATTAATTGAATCTGCAATGAGTATGAAGAAATTAAAGTTATTAATCACATTAGTCCCCGCAGTTGCTCTATCAGGTTTTATCACTGCGTGTAGTACCACGCCCAATAATGCCCCGGTGATTGATCGCGGAAGTGACAGCATAAAAGCAGACTCCAAAGGTGTTACGGACGTATCAAAAGTCGCGCCAAAACCAGCCGATACTCGCGGGACTTATGTTGTTAAGCGTGGTGATACTTTATTCAGAATTGCGTTAGACAATGGGCAAAGTTATAGCGATCTGGTCGCATGGAATAACTTAAAAAATCCTAATGACATTAAAGTAGATCAAGTTTTGCGCGTAGCGCCGCCAGATGGAACCGCCTCTGTGCAAACAGGCAGTGTCAACACCAGTGGCGTAGAAGTGAGATCGCTTACGGCGGCACCAATAAATCCATCAACCAATAAGACCAGTCCACGCGGTGATAAGCGTCCATATTCAGACGCCAATTTAGCTGAGCTACAAAAGCTTGATTCGACTGGTGCAGTGAGTCCTGCCACTCCGGTTGTTGCTAAATCAGATGTCGTGCCTCAGGCTGCGGTAGTTGCTGTTCCTAAGCGAGATAAACCAATTGACGCTGCAACTCCAGACAGCGATGTGGTGGATTGGATCTGGCCAGCAGAGGGGAAAGTAATCGCCGGATTTGATGATGCAAAAAATAAGGGCCTCGATATTTCAGGCAAACTGGGACAGAGTGTCATGGCTGCTGGCGCTGGCAAAGTAATGTATGCCGGTAACGGTATTCGTGGATATGGTAATCTTGTGATCATCAAGCATACAAGCACCTTGCTCTCTGCATATGCTCACAACAAAACCATTTTGGTCACTGAAGGACAGACTATTGCAAAAGGGCAGAGAATTGCCGAGATGGGTGATTCTGATAGTGATACTGTGAAGTTGCATTTTGAAATCAGGCAGCAAGGCAAGCCAGTTGATCCGTCTAAATTTTTGCCGCATCAGTAATTAGTAATCGGTTACTAGAAACAATGCTAGAGCCAACGCTAGAATCAAGAGCAATCATTATTTAATTTTGGTTAGAAAATAATTAGTCAGTAAGTTCAAAATAGGATAAGTCGTTTAACTCACACTATGCCCAATACTTCAACTAAACATCAACTGCAATCGCCTGAAACGGACGACGATCAAGATCAAGATGGTCTGGTTGATGCCAACGCTGAACGATCCAACTCATCAGATTTTTCTGAAGATGAGGTTGAAGAGGCTGAGGATGGGCAAAACGATAATCCGATTTCTTTAATCGTTGCTCCGATTGATGAGCTGAAAACAGTATTAGCCGCTGAGTTGTCGACCGATACGACGCAGCATTATCTGAATCAAATCGGCACTCGCCCATTGTTCTCTGTCGCAGAAGAATTGCACTATGCAACTTTGGCCAAGCAAGGTAATTTTGAAGCACGCCAAAAAATGATCGAGCACAATTTGCGGCTCGTCGTTTCCATCGCTAAGCATTACATCAATCGCGGCGTCGCCTTGCTCGATATGATAGAGGAGGGTAATCTGGGGTTGATGCATGCGATTGATAAGTTCGAGCCTGAGCGCGGCTTCCGTTTTTCGACTTACGCCACATGGTGGATACGCCAGAGTATTGAGCGCGCCATCATGAACCAAGCGCGCACTATCCGTTTGCCTGTGCACATGGTGCGTGAACTGAACCAGATTTTACGTGCCAAATATCATCTGGAATCACAGCAGCATGATGGTCGTGATGCTGCGCTAGAAGATATCGCCCATTTGGTCGACAGACCGCTGGATGAGGTGCAAGATATTCTTGCTTTGTCTGAGCATGCAACATCGCTCGATACGCCTCTGGATAATGATCCGCAATCTAGTTTGATGGACATGCTGCCAGGTGATAGCGATGACACACCGGATATTCGTGCAGAGCAGCATGAGATGACTATTTTGGTCAGAGATTGGTTGTCTAAGCTGCCGGACAAGCAACGTATCGTCATCGTGCGTAGGTTTGGCCTTGATAATGATGATCCCGCAACGCTAGAGACCTTGGCGGATGAAATGGGTATCACGCGTGAACGTGTGCGACAAATCCAGCAAGAGGCGCTGATTAAGCTCAAGCGATCCTTCTCGTCGCGCGGCGTAGAACGTGATGCACTACTGTGATTTACCTGACTGATGTGCTTTGGGCTGCACTGTAAGTAAGGTAATTTCTAGCTGGTTGTGAGCCTGCTCCCAAGTTTCTACGCGCTTTCTCCGTAGTTTCTCCTATAATCCCGTTTTCTGAATTAAACCTGATCGGCGTGATCTGTGCATCACGCCGCAATTATTATGAATACTATTAATATCCGTTCTTTCGACATGGACGCACGTGGCGTTGGTCATCTGGAAAATGAAGATGGCACTCCAGGAAAAGTTGTTTTTGTTGAAGGAGCTTTGCCAGGTGAGGTAGTTGGCTTCAGTACATTCAAAAAGAAGGCGACCTGGGAAGCTGCCAATATGACGCACTTGGTGCGCGAGTCGTCACAACGGGTTAAGCCTAAATGTGAATTTTTTGGCGTATGCGGCGGTTGCTCTATGCAGCACCTGGAGTCAAATGCACAAGTGGCGATGAAGCAGCGCGTGCTGGAAGATAATCTCTGGCATATTAGCAAGGTGAAAGCAGAGACGATGTTGCGACCGATTTATGGTCCGACTTGGGGCTACCGTTATCGCGCCCGGCTTTCTGTGCGTAATGTACATAAAAAAGGCATAGTCTTAGTCGGTTTTCATGAGAAAAAATCTCGCTATGTCGCCAATATGGAAACCTGCGAGATTTTACCGCCGCATGTGTCTGCAATGCTCATGCCATTGCGTGATCTGATTTCGTCTTTATCGATTATTGAGGCGTTACCACAAATCGAGCTAGCGATAGGCGAGGACGTAACCGCAATGGTATTACGCATCATGGAGGCACTGACTGCCGAGGATGAAGTAAAGCTGAAGGCTTTTGCAGATCAATATCAAGTCCAATGGTGGTTGCAAACCAAAGGGCCAGAAACAGCCACCCCGTTTTATCCAGAGCAAAGTGAATTGCATTATTTATTGCCCGAGTTTGGTATAAAAATGCCATTTAAGCCGACTGATTTTACTCAGGTTAATCATCATATCAATCGAGTTCTGGTCGAGCGTGCTCTGCGTTTGCTGGATGTGCAAAAAGACGAACGCATTGCCGACTTGTTCTGCGGTTTAGGCAATTTCACGCTGCCGATTGCAACTTTAGCAAAAGAAGTTGTGGGGATCGAGGGTAGCTCCACGTTGACAGAGCGGGCAATGGAGAATGCTCGTGCCAACGGATTAGAGGCGACGACTTCATTTGGTACGCGTAATTTGTTTGAAGTTACTGCGCAAGATTTCGTTGCCTTGGGTAAGTTTGATCGTTTTTTGGTCGATCCCCCACGCGATGGTGCGATGGCAGTTTGCCAAGCCCTGATCGATTTGGGCAGCTTAGCGCCAGAGTTGAAGCCTAAGCGTATTGTGTATGTGTCATGTAGTCCATCCACGCTAGCACGTGATGCTGGCATGTTGGTCAATCAGGCCGGCTATCGCTTGAGTTTTGCTGGCGTCGTCAATATGTTCCCACATACTTCTCACGTAGAATCGATGGCAGTTTTTGATTTGGATTAGTTTAATACTGGGCGGGTGTATTTAAAATTATCCATAGAAATGCTGGATAATACGGCTAATTATGCATATACTCCCCGTAATTCAGAAAAATTTCTAGATTAAATGTTGATTTAGTTAACCGGGCTGATCGTCGCATATACCATTTTGCAGTTTTTACACTCGCGTTTGGAGATAAACAACTGATCTGATTGGTGCTTTCGGCGACCAAGTACTTATTTAAAAATAATTCTTGCAAGTAATTGTCTTTATTGGCAACTTACCTCAGATTGGTCGCTTTTATGATAAAATAGAGGGTTAGACGAATTATTGAAATTTTGTCTTAACCCTTTCATTTTATTGGAGTTTTTAGATGGCTATCGAACGTACATTGTCTATTATTAAGCCTGACGCAGTTGCAAAAAACGTTATCGGTCAAATTGTTAGCCGCTTTGAAGCTGCTGGCTTGAAAGTAGTCGCTGCCCGCTTGACACAATTGTCCCGCGCTGAAGCAGAAGGTTTTTATGCAGTTCACGCTGCACGCCCATTCTTCAAAGATCTGGTTGATTTCATGATTTCTGGCCCAGTTTTTGTTCAAGCATTAGAAGGCGAAGGCGCGATTTTGAAAAATCGTGATCTGATGGGTGCAACAGATCCAAAGAAAGCAGAAAAAGGCACAATTCGTGCAGATTTCGCAGAATCAATCGACGCAAATGCAGTACACGGTTCCGATGCAGCTGAAACAGCCGCCATCGAAATCGCTTACTTCTTCCCAGCGTTGAACGTGTACTCACGTTAATCACAGTTTGTAATATCGTCTTGTTTTGATAGTGATACTTAAGCAGGATGTGAAGGAGGATGCATATGACGGCTCTCACCAATTTGTTGGACCTAGATCCCTTGCAACTCGTCGCTTATTGCGGTGAGTTGGGTGAGAAGCCGTTTCGCGCCAAGCAATTGCAGCGCTGGATACACCAGTTCGGTGCCAGTAGTTTCGAAGAGATGAGCGATCTCGCAAAATCGCTAAGAGAAAAATTATCTACGCGAGCCTTTATTGCCGCTCCTGCGATCATTAGCGACCATACGTCAACAGACGGGACGCGCAAATGGTTGTTGGATGTGGGACAGGGCAATGCTGTAGAAGCAGTATTTATCCCCGAAGAGAATCGTGGAACCTTGTGTATCTCCACCCAGGCCGGTTGTGCAGTCAATTGCCGCTTTTGCTCAACGGGTAAGCAAGGATTTAATCGTAATTTAAGCGTTGGTGAAATTATTGGTCAACTTTGGATGGCTGAGTTTTTATTACGTAAAACTAAAGGTATAGCGCCGGGACCAAAAGGCGAACGTCAAATTACTAACGTAGTAATGATGGGGATGGGCGAACCTTTATTGAATTTTGAGCCAACGGTCACCGCTTTGCGTCTGATGTTAGATGATAATGCCTATGGTTTATCACGTCGTCGTGTTACGTTGTCTACCAGCGGTGTGGTGCCGATGATTGATAAGTTGTCCCAAGAGTGTGCAGTGGCGTTGGCAGTGTCTTTACATGCCTCAAACGACACTCTGCGCGACAGCTTAATACCATTAAATAAAAAACACCCGTTGCATGAATTAATGGCGGCTTGCAAGCGGTATTTGGATTATGCTCCACGTGATTTCGTGACATTTGAATACTGCATGTTGGATGGCGTAAATGATACCGATCAACATGCTCGTGAGCTGGTGCAATTAGTTAAAAATGTTCCCTGTAAGTTTAACTTGATCCCGTTTAACCCTTTTCCGGAGTCGGGTTTAAAACGTTCGGCCAATCCTCGTATAAAGGCTTTTGCCCAAGTGCTGATGGATGCGGGATTAGTGACAACCATACGTAAGACGCGAGGCGATGATATTGATGCCGCCTGTGGGCAGTTAGCAGGTGAGGTTCAGGACCGAACACGAGTGCAAGAACGTATGCAAAAAATGGCGGAATATCAAACCAAGTTCGGTAAAAATTTTGGCAAGATCGTGGAGATCACTCAGTGAAAATTTTTGGATTGCACTATCGTTTTTTATCCGGCGTCGTACTGGCGCTGATGTTGTCCGCATGTGCAAGCAAAAAACCTGAGGGGTTTAAGCCTGAGAGTAACCCGCCAGCTGAAAGCGTCGATTTGCAAAAGAGAGCAGCTATTCGCATGGAATTGGCGATTGGCTATTATCAGCAAGGACAATATAAAGTCGCACTGGATGAAATTAGGCAGGCGTTGATCATGTCCCCTGATTTAGTTGATGCCTATAGCGTCAGAGCTTTGATATACATGGATACTGGTGAGAAGCAGCTGGCGGAAGATGATTTTCAACGTGCTTTAAAATTGACTCCCAATAATTCGGATATAGCAAATAACTACGGTTGGTTCTTGTGCCAAAATGGAAAAGAAAAACAGGCAATGACTTACTTCGATAAGGCATTGAAAGATCCTACGTACTCGAATCCGATTAAGGTGCTTAACAACGCTGGTGTTTGTAGTTTGCGGCTAAAAGATACTGCCAAAGCAGAGGGATATTTTATGCAGGCATTTCGGGCTGACCCATCTAGTCCAACCATAAATGCAAATCTTGCAAAAATTTACTTTGATCGGGGTGAGTACGAGAAAGCCAAGTTTTATATAAACCGTGTACTCAAAGCGGATGTATTTGCTGCAGATGTCCTTTGGTTGGCTATTAAAATAGAAAATAAACTGGGTGATCAGTCGGCTGTCAACGGTTTGGGCGTGCAATTGCGGCGACGTTACGCCAATTCTAAAGAATACGCTCTGTTTCAGCAGGGAGCTTTTAATGAATGATGCTGGTGTGAGTTTGCCTGAAGATCAATTAAATTTATCTATAGTTGCCGATGATGTAGTAATTGACACATCTACAATCAAGTCTGCAGGAGCTTTTCTTGCATTGATGAGGCAACAAAAAGACTTTACTGTCCAGCAAATAGCGGATCAGTTAAAGCTTTCTGCAAGGCAGATAATTGCATTAGAAGCTGATCAATTTGATGCTTTGCCAAAAATGGTAATAGTTCGAGGTTTTATACGGTCTTATGCTAAGTTACTTAAAATAGACGGAGAACCAATTTTGGCATTGTTGCCGAAAAATTTGGAACCTCCAGTGCAGTCCGCGTATTTGAGACCTGCACTGACAACTCCGTTTCTTGAATCCAGATTGCCTTTAATGGGACGTCAGGACGCAAATAACAAAAAATACGTGTGGGGAGCCATTGTTCTTGCTGTGTTGGCGATTAGTTTTTTTGTGATGCAAAAATATGAACGCATCAGTTTTATTCAAAATTTAATATCTTCTAAATCCTCATCCAGTTTGGGGACAACGACCAGGATCGCGATCCCGTCAGATTTGGCGCCCCCCGTTGCCTTAGACACTCTAACCACTCAAAAGAGCTCAGATGGACAACTTCAAATCCCGTCTTCTGATACGGCGCGGGCTAAGGTTGCGCAGTCTGATCAAGGCACAGTTGCGGATGTCTCTCCAGTGCCACCTTTAAATACTAACGTGTCTGATCAGCAAGCAACTATTTCCGCTCAATCTACCCTGCCTGCGGTAGTTAATTCACCAAATAATTTAATAAAATTTAAATTTCGGCAAGATTCTTGGATACTACTAAAGCGTGAAAACGGTAGCGTATTAACGTCCCACATGGCAAAGGCCGGAACAGAAGAGAGTTTTGATGTAAAAGAAGTTTTGCAGATAAAAATTGGCAATGCAGCTGGTGTTGATGGGACATTACGTGGCGTTTCTCTAAATATTGCGCCGACAAAAGAAAGCAACGTTTTTAACCTAAGTGTGAAGTAAGTATGACATCTTCTTTTTCTGGCATAGCATCTGGACCATTTATACGCCGCTTGAGCCGGAGTACAAAAATTGTATATGGCTCGCGTCAAGTTATCGTTGGTGGTTCTGCGCCAGTTGTGGTTCAGTCGATGACAAACACGGATACCGCTGATGTAATCGGTACTGCCATTCAAATTAAAGAGTTAGCAAGAGCTGGTTCTGAACTTGTTAGGTTGACTGTTAATAATGCGGAAGCTGCGGCAGCAGTGCCAGCGATTCGTGCGCAATTGGATAAGATGGAAATAGATGTTCCCTTGGTTGGGGATTTTCATTACAACGGACATACGTTGCTAAAAGACTTTCCTGATTGTGCCCGGGCTTTATCCAAGTATCGTATCAATCCAGGCAATGTAGGGCAGGGCGCAAAACGCGATACTCAGTTTGCACAGATGATAGAGATGGCATGTTTCTACGATAAGCCTGTTCGTATCGGAGTGAACTGGGGGAGTCTCGATCAAGCTTTACTCGCGCGTATTATGGATGAAAACGCACAGCGTGCAGAGCCGTGGAGTGCGCAAACGGTGATGTATGAGGCGTTGATTACATCTGCAATAGAAAATGCACAACGAGCTGAAGAGCTAGGTTTAGCTGGCGATAAGATTATTCTGTCTTGCAAGGTTTCAGGAGTGCAGGATTTAATTGCTGTGTATCGAGAACTTGCGCAGCGCTGTGACTTTCCTTTGCATTTAGGCTTGACAGAAGCAGGTATGGGCAGCAAAGGTATTGTGGCATCGACAGCCGCACTATCTGTGTTGTTGCAAGAGGGGATTGGCGATACGATTCGTATTTCTCTTACTCCTGAGCCAGGCGGTGATCGTTGTAAGGAAGTCGTAGTTGGGCAAGAAATTTTACAGACGATGGGTTTAAGAAAATTCACTCCTATGGTGATTGCTTGCCCAGGATGCGGGCGTACTACTTCTACTGTATTCCAAGAATTGGCAGATAGTATTCAAACCTTTTTACGCGATCAGATGCCTGTTTGGAAAAAACAATATCCCGGCGTGGAAAGCATGAATGTTGCGGTGATGGGCTGTATCGTAAATGGTCCCGGAGAATCCAAACATGCCAATATTGGGATTAGCTTGCCTGGTACCGGCGAGTCTCCTGCCGCACCCGTTTTTATTGATGGAGCAAAGGCGCTCACTTTGCGAGGCGATAATATCTCAGAAGAATTCCAAGCTATCGTATTGGATTATGTGAAGAATCATTACACTCCCTCTAATGTGTAACCAACGTATGCGGCTAATAAATAATTAGGTTGTAAAGTATGTCTGAAAATAAAAAAATAGAAAAAATTGTTGGTGTGAAGGGGATGAATGACCTTCTTCCAACCGATTCTCCCTTATGGGAATTGTTTGAAAATACGGTGCAGTCTGTTTTGAAGAGTTATGGCTTTCAACAAATTCGTACGCCTATCGTTGAGCCTACGGCCTTATTTGCTCGCGGTCTTGGTGAAGTTACTGATATCGTTGAGAAGGAAATGTACTCCTTTGAAGATGCAATGAATGGGGATAAATTAACCCTGCGTCCAGAGAACACGGCCGGCGTTGTGCGTGCAGCACTAGAGCATAATTTGACTTACGAAGGTCCGCGACGTCTTTGGTACAACGGACCCATGTTTAGGCATGAAAAGCCGCAACGTGGACGCTATCGTCAATTCCATCAAGTAGGGGCTGAGGCTTTAGGCTTTAGTGGCCCTGATATCGATGCAGAATTAATCATTATGTGTCAGCGTCTTTGGGATGATTTAGGTTTGCAAGACGTACGTCTTGAACTAAATTCGATTGGTGACGCAGAAGAGCGTATTCAGCATCGTGTAGCATTGATTGCCTACTTTGAACATCATAAAGATATTTTAGATGCCGAGGCGCAGCGACGCTTGCATAGCAATCCTCTGCGTATTCTTGACACTAAAAATCCGGCAATGCAAGAAATGGTAAATGCTGCACCTAAGCTGCTTAGTTATCTTGGTGAAGAGTCTATGTCACACTTCTTAGGTGTTCAAAAAATATTGCGTGACAATAGTATTCCATTCACGATCAATACACGTCTGGTGCGCGGCATGGATTATTACAACCGTACAGTTTTTGAGTGGGTAACTGATCAATTGGGTTCACAAGGTACAGTGTGTGCAGGTGGTCGCTATGATTCCTTATTTAGTATTTTCGGTGGTAAACCTACTCCCGCTTGTGGCTTCGCAATGGGGATTGAGCGATTGTTGGAGTTAATGAAAGCATCTGGCGAGACACATGCGCCAGCCCAATGCGATATCTATCTTGTGCATCAAGGTAGCAAAGCACAAGAACAATCTTTCGTATTAGGCGAGCGTTTGCGCGATGCGGGGCTAGATGTTGTGTTACATTGCGCAACTGCAAGCGGTGTAGGTAGTTTTAAATCGCAAATGAAAAAAGCAGACGGTAGTGGAGCAGCCTACGCAGTCATCATCGGTGAGGATGAGTCCGCATCGAATACTGTCAGTATCAAAGCAATGCGCACGGAAGATATGGAGAATAACCAAGTCACGGTGCCGTTTGATACTGCTGTTGATTATTTGGTTGACCAGATCGCTGGGATCGGTGATGCAGGCGAATGCTGTGACGATCCAACTCATATTCATATTCATCACTAGACTTTATACAAAATGGCATACGATCTCGAAGAACAAGAGCAATTAGACACTCTCAAAGCATGGTGGAAACAATACGGCAACCTAGTTACTTGGCTGTTGGTAATCGCTTTATCTGCTTACGCTGCATGGACGGGCTGGACCAGCTATCAGCGTGATCAGTCAAGTCAGGCGTCACAATTGTATGACGTGCTACAAAAGGCGGTGCAAGCTAAAGATAATGCAAAAGTGCAGCGAGCGGCTAATGACGTCGTTCAAAAATTTTCTAAAACACCATATGCGGCAATGTCCGCAATGACAGCAGCTAAGAGTGCTTTTGATGCTGGAGATATCAAAGTAGTCAAAGCCCAATTACATTGGGTCATTGATCATAGTAGTGTGGAAGAATATAAAGCGATCGCAAAAATTCGTTTAGCAGGTATTGCCTTGGATGAACGAGCTTACGATGAAGGACTAGCTTTTTTGTCAGGTGATTTTTCGCCAGAATTTGCTGGAGATATTGCTGATCGGAAAGGCGATATTTATCTCGCTCAAAATAAACCTGTAGAAGCCCGCGCTGCATTTCAGAGTGCATTAGAAAAGACAAAAGAGAAAAATCCTGCGCGTCAGTTAATCCAAATAAAGCTCGATGCTCTTGGTGGTGCCGAGGCTAAGCTTGCAAGTAATTCAGCTAGTAAATAATAGGAGTAGTTCATGCATTTTTCTGGCAAATTGCTGGCCTCATTAGTATTGCTTTCCCTCGCGGCTTGTTCCTCTATGAATCCGTTTGCGAGTAAGTCTGAAACAAAAAATATTCCGGCTACCTTGCAGGATTTTACTGTGACCATGCCAGTGAAGACTCTTTGGTCAAGCTCGGTTGGCTCATCAGGTGAATATGTATTTACGCCTGCTCAAGTTGGTGCAGACGTATATGCGGCTGCAGTGGATGGTACTGTAGTTAGATTGGATGCTGCTAATGGTCGGGCGGTCTGGCGTATCAATGCAGGCTCTTCTTTGACTGCTGGAGTTGGTGCTAGCGCTTCTGTAATAGTTGTTGCAGGGCGAAAAGGTATGTTATTCGCTTTTGATACCGAGGGTAAGTTGCACTGGAGTGTACAAACTTCCAGCGAGATACTTTCCTCTCCAGCTGTGGCCAAAGATGTTGTGGTTGTTCGTAGTATGGATAACAAAATCGCGGCGTACGATATAGCAACAGGAACAAAAAAATGGTCTATCGAGAGACCACTGCCAATTTTGACCTTACGTACCATTCAAGGCATCGCAATCGCGGATCAGTGGGCTATAGTCGCATTGCCTGGCGGTAAGCTAGCATCTTTTTCTTTAGCTAATGGAGGTTTGCGTTGGGAGGTTGCTGTTGCAGATCCTAAAGGTGCGACTGAGCTTGAGCGAATTACCGATGTTTCTGGAACTCCGTTTATTATTGGAAATGAGGCTTGTGTTTCTGCTTATCAAGGACGTGTTGGTTGTTATGACTTAACCACTGGTGCTGCGCGCTGGGCGAAAACTTTATCCAGCGAAGTTGGTGTAAGTGCAGATGAGCGATTTGTTTTTGCCGCAGATAATTCGGGCGCTGTATCCGCTTATGCTCGTAGTACCGGTGCTAGTGTTTGGCGAAATGATAAATTAGCTTACAGGCGTTTGTCCGCACCAATTTCTTTCGGTCGAGCTGTTGCTGTTGGCGACGGTTCTGGCTTTATCCATTTTCTCTCACGAGAGGATGGTTCTTTCATCGGTCGTATTAGTACCGATGGCAGTCAAATTTTGGCAGCTCCAACTGTAGTTGGCTCGAGTTTGATCGTTCAAACCAAATCAGGGGCAGTGGTTGCATTGACAACCGAGTAATACTAAATGAAGCCGGTTATTGCACTTATAGGTCGACCAAATGTCGGCAAATCCACGCTGTTCAATCGACTTACTCGCTCTCGTGACGCGCTAGTGGCAGATCTTCCTGGTTTGACAAGGGATAGGCATTACGGTGAGGGACGTATTGGTGAACGTCCATTTTTGGTTATAGATACTGGTGGTTTCGAGCCCGTTGCCAAAGAAGGCATCATGCATGAAATGGCTAAGCAAACTAAGCAGGCTGTAGCTGAGGCTGATGTGGTTGTGTTTATCGTTGATGGACGTCAGGGTTTGACTCCGCATGATAAAACTATTACGGATTTTTTGCGAAAATCTGGACGCTCCGTGATGTTGGTAGTAAATAAAGCTGAGGGTATGAAATATAGCTCTGTTACAGCCGATTTTTATGAATTAGGGTTAGGCGATCCGTACGTCATTTCAGCAGCGCACGGAGATGGCGTAACAGATTTAGTTGAGGAGTCGTTAGACATTGCGTTTGCGCAAAGACCTCCAGAATTGGAGGAGCCAGATGATGTCGTAAGGGGAATCAAGCTCGCGATAGTTGGGCGTCCCAATGTTGGTAAATCAACTTTAGTTAACACACTATTAGGCGAGGATCGGGTCATAGCATTTGATATGCCCGGTACTACCCGTGATTCGATTGAAATTCCTTTTGAGCGCGATGGAAAACATTACACTTTGATTGACACAGCGGGTATTCGCCGCCGTGGAAAAGTGTTTGAGGCAATAGAAAAATTTTCTGTAGTCAAAACTTTACAATCGGTTTCGGAAGCAAATGTCGTGTTGCTGATGCTCGATGCGCAGCAAGATATATCTGAGCAAGATGCACATATAGCGGGCTTTATCTTGGAGTCTGGACGAGCCTTAGTTATTGGTGTCAATAAATGGGATGGCTTGCAAACCGACAGACGCGATGAAATCAAATTAGATATTGAACGTAAGCTAAATTTTTTAACATTTGCTAAGTTTCATTTTATTTCTGCTTTAAAAGCTAGCGGTATTGCCTCTTTAATGAAATCAGTCGATGCTGCTTATGCTGCAGCAACAGCGAACTTATCAACGCCAAAATTAACTCGTGCGTTGATAGAAGCTGTGGAGCATCAGCAGCCGAAGCGTAAAGGCTCGATAAGACCTAAGCTGCGTTATGCCCACCAAGGCGGTCAAAATCCACCCATTATTGTTATTCACGGCAATGCCTTGGATTCCATTGGTGATGTATATAAACGCTATTTGGAAAAACATTTCCGAGAAACCTTTTCTTTAGTGGGAACCCCTTTGCGCATAGAAATGCGCTCAGGTAAAAATCCTTTCTCTAAAACTGAAAAATAAGAATTTTCATTTGATCGTTGGTGGATCTAGCAAGCAGCGCAAGCGAAAATAGATTACAGTTACAAGGTAATCAACTATTGGGACTCTTGAACTTTTGCAATGTGTCCCCAACTCCTGATCACAACAACATATTGGAGCTGTTATGAGTAATAAAGGGCAACTGTTACAAGACCCGTTCTTGAACGCACTTCGTAAAGAACATATTCCTGTATCCATCTATTTGGTGAATGGCATTAAGTTGCAAGGTCATATTGAATCTTTTGATCAATACGTAGTTTTATTGCGTAATACAGTGACGCAGATGGTATACAAACACGCCATTTCTACTGTTGTTCCCGCACGTGCTGTGACCATCAATACTGAGTCAGAGCCCGAGTAATTATTAGGCATTTATTTTTTGAAAAATAAAATTTTTCTATGCGCGCCGTTTTAATCGGTGTGGACTTCGGTAAAGATGATTTTGCCGCTAGTTTAGAAGAACTATCTCTGCTCTCCCAATCTGCGGGGGCAGAGCCCATCACAACCATTACCTGCAAGCGCTCTAGTCCTGATGCTGCGTTATTTGTGGGCTCTGGTAAAGCGGATGAGATTGCAAATACCATTGCTGATGCTGAGCTCGATATTGCAATCTTTAATCATGCATTATCACCTGCACAACAGCGGAATTTAGAGCGACGTTTGAAAATACGGGTGGTCGACAGAACTAGTCTGATTCTTGATATTTTCGCGCAGCGTGCTCATAGTCATGAAGGTAAAGTCCAAGTCGAATTAGCGCAGTTGCAGCATCTTGCTACAAGGTTGATACGCGGCTGGACTCATCTGGAGCGACAAAAGGGTGGTATTGGTTTGCGCGGGCCTGGAGAGACTCAGCTTGAAACTGATCGCCGTTTAATCGGGGATCGAGTTAAAGCACTTAAAGCTCGTATGGGTAAGTTGCATAAGCAGCGTGAAACACAAAGACGTTCGCGTGGTAGAAGCCACACCTTTTCAGTATCTTTGGTTGGTTATACCAATGCGGGTAAATCTACGTTATTTAATTCGTTGACGAAGGCGGGTGCTTACGCAGCAGACCAGTTGTTTGCTACGTTAGACACTACATCACGACGTTTGTATCTTGCCGATGCAGGTAGTGTCGTGATATCTGACACGGTAGGGTTCATCAGGGAACTACCGCATCAATTGGTCGATGCATTTCGTGCTACTTTGGAAGAGACAATTCATGCCGATCTGTTGTTGCATATAGTTGATGCAAGTAGCCCAGTGCGCTTAGACCAAATTCAACAAGTTAATGACGTATTGAAAGAGATCGGTGCTGACCATATTCCTCAATTATTGGTTTGGAATAAGATCGATTTGGCTGGTTTGGAGCCGAGTTTGGAGCTAGGTGAGTATGATAAAATTCAAAGAGTTTTTTTGAGTGCGCAAACTGGTGCCGGAGTAGGTTTGTTGCGGCAAGCGGTTACAGAGTTTGCTAAAGACTACGCATTAAAAAGAAATAATCCAGTAGAGATCGCCCAGTTTGATGATGCGCGGTTTGTCTAAAAATTTATTCAGTATTAAGTCTATTTGTAGTTCAACTCATTATTTTATTGGATAACGACAGAATGTTCGTTTCACTTCTAAAAAAAATTGGCTTAACGATGTCGTTGAACGATCCTCAGTGGGGTCGTGGCTCTCAAAATAACGACAAGGATGGCAAGAAGCCACCTGAGGGCCCACCCGATTTAGAGAAATTATGGCGCGACTTTAATGAACGCATTAGTCGTTTCCTAGGCTCAAAAAATAATGGTAATAATGGCGGCGGTGGCGGTGGATTCACTCCTGATGCTGCCAGTGCTAAATTAGGTGTAAGCATCATCGTTGTTGTGCTGGCGTTTATTTGGTTAATCAGTGGATTCTTCATTGTTCAAGAAGGTCAAACCGGCGTTATTACGACATTTGGTAAGTTCAGCCATACAACAATGTCCGGTTTTAACTGGCGTTGGCCTTACCCGATTCAGGCTCATGAAATCGTCGACGTTTCTCAGGTACGCACCGTCGAAGTTGGTTATCGCTCCAATGTTAAGAATAAAGAGCCAAAAGAAGCACTGATGTTGACCGAGGATGAAAATATCATCGATATTCAGTTCGCCGTTCAATATAAATTAAAGAGTGCGTCTGATTGGCTGTTTAATAATCGTGATCCAGAGGGTACGATCAAGCAAGTTGCAGAAACTGCGATTCGTGAAGTTGTAGGGAAAAGTAAAATGGATTTTGTTCTGTACGAGGGACGAGAAAAGGTTGCGCAAGATGTTGGTGCTTTAATGCAGCAAATTCTTGAACGGTATCAAGCCGGTGTACAGGTTGCGAATGTCACGATGCAAGGTGTACAGCCTCCTGAGCAAGTACAAGCAGCTTTTGATGATGCCGTAAAAGCAGGTCAGGATAAAGAACGTCAAAAAAACGAAGGCCAAGCCTACGCAAACGATGTGATTCCGAAAGCACGTGGTGAGGCATCGCGCATGTTGCAAGAGTCAGAAGCATACGAGTCAAGAATTGTAGCGACCGCCGAAGGTAATGCATCGCGTTTTAAGCAAGTGTTGGCTGAATATCAAAAGGCGCCTGCAGTTACGCGAGACCGTATGTATCTTGAAACGATGCAACAAATTTTTTCCAGTACGACTAAGGTCATGATGGATTCTAAGAGTGGTAACAATATGATTTATCTTCCTTTAGATAAGTTAATTCAAGCGTCGGATAATGCCAATGTTAAGTCCTCACCTTCATCTGTAACAACGACACCGGCAGCACCAACCCCGCAAGTAACTGAGCAGATTCCGACGGTTGAGTTGCGCTACAGTAAAGACGGCAGATCCCGTGATAGTCGTGATTCTCGTGATCGGGAGGTAAGATAATGAATAAGTTATTTTCCTCGATACTTGCTCTCATCGTTGCAATAATGATTTTGTATTCCACGATTTTTGTTGTGGATCAAAAATCATATGCCATTGTTTTTGCATTAGGTGAAGTAAAAGCGGTGATTAGCGAGCCAGGCTTGCATTTCAAATTGCCACCACCGTTTCAAAATGTTTTGTTTTTAGATAAACGTATTTTGACGATAGATACTCCAGATGCAGATCGTTTCATTACGGCAGAAAAGAAAAACATATTGGTTGATGCTTTCGTAAAATGGCACATTATCGAGCCAAAATTGTATTACGTTAGCTTCAAAGGTGATGAGGGCAGAGCTCGTGACCGCTTATATCAAATTGTAAAAGCAGCCTTAAATGATGAAATCACTAAACGCACTGTACGTGAAGTCATTTCTGGTGAGCGTGGCAAAGTTATGGAAGCGATCCGCGTCAAAGTTACTGATGAGGCAAAGCAAATCGGCGTAGAGATTATTGATGTGCGATTGAAACGCGTTGATTATGTAGATCAGATCAATAGTTCAGTTTACGATCGAATGAAAGCAGAGCGTACTCGCGTGGCCAATGAATTACGCTCTACCGGATCTGCCGATTCCGAAAAAATCAGAGCAGATGCAGATAAACAAAGAACGGTAATTCTGGCTGAAGCATATCGTGAGGCTGAAAAGATGCGTGGCGCTGGTGATGCTGAAGCGTCACAAATCTATGCGCAGGCGTTCGGTCAAAATCCAGAGTTTTACAAATTTTATCGCAGCTTGGAGGCATATCGTGCCAGCTTTAAAACTAAGAATGATGTGATGGTAGTTGATCCAAATTCTGAGTTTTTTAAATATTTTAAAGCGCCTGGCGTAGGTGGCTCAAGTGGTTCAGCCGTCGCTCCAAGTAAGTCAAAGTAATTAATTTATTAAGTAATACCCGTAACTGACAAGGTGATAACGTAGGTCGTGCTATCTAATATGATGGCAGACCTACGTTTGTTGCGTTTGAGGTTTGATAATTTGTTGTTTGTTTTTATTTGATTGTAAGCTCATGCCAAATTGGCTTTTACCGGAAAATATTGCTGATGTTTTGCCATCCGAAGCACGCAAAATAGAAGAGTTACGACGTGTGTTGTTGGACAATTTTAGATTGTATGGCTACGAGTTGGTCATGCCACCTTTACTCGAATACATAGAATCCTTGCTGACAGGTGCCGGTCAGGACATGGATTTGCGTATGTTTAAATTGGTTGATCAATTATCCGGCCGAACCATGGGAGTTCGGGCTGATATGACAACTCAGGTCGCAAGGATTGATGCGCATTTACTGAACCGTAATTCTGTGACGCGTTTATGTTATGCAGGCAGTGTATTGCACACGCGCCCGTCTGGCCTGCATGCAACACGTGAGCCAATTCAGATTGGTGCTGAAATTTATGGGCATGCTGGTTTAGAGGCGGATGCTGAAATCCAGGAATTAGCGTTAGCTTCTTTAGCAATAGCAAATATCTCAGAAGTGCACCTTGACCTTTGCCATGTTGGTGTACTGAGATCTCTGTTAGAAAGTGATCCCGTTGCTAAAAAGCATGCGTCTAGTTTATTCGCCTTACTGGAAGCGAAAGACTTGTCTGCAATAGAGTTAATTTCTAAAGAGTTTAGTCCGGTCGTAAGGCAAGCTTTGTTAGATTTGCCTAAGTTATATGGAGATATCTCGGTGATTGAGCGCGCACGCGCTATATTGCCGCCACTTACTGGAATTGCTGTTGCCTTGGATGAGCTTGACTATCTGGTGAAGCTTGCCGGTAGTGCGAGAGTTACGATAGATTTGGCAGATTTACGTGGATATCATTACCACAGCGGAGTAATGTTTAATGCTTTTGTGCCAGGCTTACCAAATGCAGTTGCTCGCGGCGGACGTTACGATCATGTTGGTGAAGCTTTTGGCCGTGCACGCCCAGCGACTGGATTTTCACTTGATTTACGCGAGTTAGCGCGTCTAATGCCATCGGCAGAGCGCAAAGATGCGATTCTTGCCCCATGGAGTAAAGACCCTGCACTGCGAATAAAGATTGGTGAATTACGCAAAAGTGGAGAAATTGTTATTCAAAGTTTGCCAGGTCATGAGAGCGAACAGGACGAATTTGACTGTAATAGGGCAGTCGTATTTGATGGTAGTCATTGGATTCTTAAAAGTGTAGGTTAAGTGATGTCACAAAATAAAATCGCAAAAAACGTCGTCGTTATTGGTACCCAGTGGGGCGATGAAGGTAAGGGCAAAATCGTTGACTGGTTGACGGATCACGCACAAGGCGTAGTTCGTTTTCAAGGCGGACATAATGCTGGTCACACTTTGGTGATTGGCGGGCAAAAAACGGCATTGCAATTGATCCCCTCCGGCATCATGCGCGCTGGCACTGCTTGCTATATCGGGAATGGCGTTGTGTTGTCAGTCCCCGATTTATTACGTGAAATTGATAAACTGCAGGCCAATGGCGTAGAGGTTGTATCGCGCCTCAAAATTTCAGAAGCTTGCCCGGTAATTCTGCCTTACCACACGGCACTTGATGCAGCGCGTGAAGTAGCGCGTGGCGCGGCCAAAATTGGTACGACTGGAAAAGGCATCGGCCCAGCGTATGAAGATAAAGTCGCTCGTCGTGCGATTCGCGTTGCCGATTTGCTTAACGCAGAACGCTTTGCTGAAAAACTCAAAGAGAATCTGGATTACCACAATTTTGTGCTAACCAATTACCTCAAAGCGCCAGCCGTTGATTTTCAAAAAACATTGGATGATACCTTGGCAAATGTGCCGCGTATCCGTCCTATGGTTGCCGATGTTTCTAGCGCCCTTTATGCCGCATATAAAAATGGCGCTAGCTTGCTGTTTGAAGGTGCACAAGGTAGTTTGTTAGATGTGGATCATGGCACATACCCGTTCGTTACCTCCAGCAATTGCGTCGCGGGTAACGCTGCCGCAGGCTCTGGTGTTGGCCCAAATATGTTGCATTACATTTTGGGAATTACTAAAGCCTATACAACCCGTGTTGGCTCTGGCCCTTTCCCTTCTGAATTGCCGACGGATCAAGGTGTTGGAAAACATTTAGCTAGCGTTGGACATGAGTTTGGTACAGTCACTGGCCGCGCTCGTCGTTGCGGCTGGTTTGATGCAGCACTGCTGAAGCGTTCTGTACAGATCAATGGCGTGTCTGGCATGTGCTTAACCAAGCTAGACGTGTTGGATGGTGTTGAGACATTGAAGCTTTGTACTGGCTATATCGTTGATGGTAAAGCCGTGGATATCTTCCCGGTTGGCGCCGAAGAAGCAGCTCGTTGTGTCGCTGTTTATGAGGAAATGCCAGGCTGGACAGAAACAACCGTAGGTGCAAAAAGTATGGATGCCTTGCCATTGAACGCGCGTAATTATATTAAGCGTATTGAAGAATTAGTTGGCGTGCCTATTGATATGGTTTCTACTGGCCCGGATCGGGAAGAGACTATCGTTTTGCGTCACCCATTTCTATAATTCAGCAAATAAATAAAATAAGGGAAGTAAGATGACGTTGCCAGCTTCAACAGATAAAGATTTATGGGTTTCATGGGAGTCCTACCATCGCTCCGTCGAGCATTTGGCGTTAAAAGTATATGAGTCTGGTTGGAAGTTTGACCAGATTTTATGCCTCGCGCGTGGTGGCTTGCGTCCCGGTGATACTTTATCCCGTATTTTTGATGTGCCATTGGCAATTTTATCGACTAGCTCGTATCGTGAAGACGCGGGTACAGTGCAGGGATCATTGGATATAGGTAAATATATTTCGATGACCAAGGGTAGTTTGCAAGGACGCGTTTTAGTAGTGGATGATCTGGTCGATTCCGGTGTCACCTTAGAAAAAGTTTTGCATCATCTGCGTGAAAATTTCCCAGGTGTTACTGAGGCCAAATCAGCCGTGATTTGGTATAAGGCTTGCTCGACTGTAAAGCCAGATTTTTATCTGGATTACCTTGCAAGCAATCCTTGGATACATCAACCTTTTGAAGAGTACGACAGTATTCGACCACAGCAATTAAATGCTTGGTTAAAAAAAGGTGAGACAAAAGAGTAATCATCATGATGGGAGCAAACAAAATTTGCTCCCGTTTTTTTTGATATTGATAAGACATAGATCATTCGAATTAACAGAAATCAAGCCCCACGCGAATTCAAAACTAATTGCCCAACAGGAATACAAAATCGGTATTACCTATTGTTGAGAGTGATATTTGATCCACGGATTTATCGAGTTAAATATACTCCCCTAGATTTTCAATAAAAATGCTGTATTGTCCAATTAATCTCTGGACAATTAAAATATACTCACTATCAGTATTAATATTGTTGGAGCGTTTAGATCTATCAATGATGCTCGCATAGCTGCTTATAGTGACTCTTAGTTTGTATCTGTTCGCAGCTTGTGAATAAATATAAAGCGGTATGGTGTTGCTTGAAATTCCGGTTGTTGTACACATAACCAAACTATTCAACGATTGATTACATAGCCTAAACAATTAAGATAAATAAGCAAACAGGCAATCAAAATGATGAGTAAATTATTAACAAATAACGGACAAATAACCTATGCATTACGGTGAACGTTTCAATAGTATCAGCCATACAGTCGGCGCCGCTTTGGCTGCTATAGGCGGTACTGTCTTAATCGTACTCGCAGCAAAATCTGGTGATCCTTGGAAAATAGTTAGCTTCAGTATTTATACCGCTACCTTATTGATTCTTTATCTAGCGTCCACGCTTTACCACAGCCTGCGTGGAGGAGCTAAAAATGTGTTTCAAAAATTTGATTACTGTGCAATTTACTTATTGATTGCCGGAAGCTACACGCCGTTCACTCTGGTGACCTTGCGTGGTGCTTGGGGATGGACCTTGTTTGGCGTAGTCTGGGGCTTAGCGTTGGCCGGTATTCTTCAGGAAATATGGCTGGCTAAAGGCGCGCGCATCATGTCGCTGATCATTTATGTAATGATGGGCTGGTTGGCATTGATCGGCATTAAGCCTTTATTCACTGCGCTAGGCACATATGGTTTTGCATGGCTTGCTGCAGGAGGGCTGTTTTATACTTTAGGAATTGGTTTTTATGCTACCGATCACAAGGTGAAGCATGGCCATGGCGTATGGCATCTTTTTGTTTTGGCTGGCAGTATTTGCCACTATGTTGCAGTTTTATTTTACGTTGCTTAGTGATCGTAGGTAAAAAACTGATAGATTAAATTTCTCTAGTAATCAATATGTTATCTGAAGAGCAGATGAGATAAAAAGCTAGGAGATGTATAAATAAAACGATAGTTTTAGATGGGCTTGAGCAAAGATCGGGGTTGATCTTTAGATCGATCACATTTGCTTCGCTTGTGTCATCAATGAGTCGTGTATTCGCAGTTATAATCTTAAAACCGTTCGCTGAACAGATGAGATTTCTCCTCAATCAACTCAGCGACCAAATACTCGATGTGTAATGCATTGAGTAGAAGCTAGGAGCGGTGTTGAGCGAAAGCGAAAATGCAAACGAATTTAGTCATCCAAATAGCAAAAAGCCTCGTTGAAAAATCAACGAGGCTTAAAATACTTGGTGCCCACGGAGGGACTCGAACCCCCACACCCGAAGGCACATGGACCTGAACCATGCGCGTCTACCAATTCCGCCACGTGGGCAACGAAAGACGTGATTATAGAGTATCCGCGTACTAAGTCAATAGCTTGGCCAGTTCAGGGACGTAAGATAGAGAGTAAAGTTAGGCAATTTGCTTGCGCTCCGGTAAACTAAGTACTTCCTGTAAAAGTGACAGGAACCCATTTTTAATCATACTGAAGAAAAGATTTTCAACTCTTGAATAAACATTCCTACCCCATTCCAAGCCGCGAGGAAATTCTCGGCATCCTGCGCACCTCGAGCTCGAAGCAACAGGTGGAGACGATTGCAGACCAACTAGGCGTAAAACCTGAGGAGCTTGACGGCATGGTGCGACGATTAAACGCGATGGAAAGAGATGGGCAGGTCAAGCAAGATAAGTCTGGAAACTACACGCTTGCCAATCAGGATAATTTTATTTCCGGTCGGGTTAGTAGCCATCGCGATGGTTATGGGTTTTTAACGCCAGAAGACGGTAGCGAAGATTTGTTTTTGCCAGAAAGAGAAATGCAACGCGTATTACATGGTGATCGCGTCACCGCACGTGTTGTCGGCACAGACCGGCGAGGTCGCCTGGAAGGCGGCATTATCGAAATTTTAGAGCGTGCTAATACCCATATCATTGGACGGTTGCTCAATGAGAATGGCGTGTGGATCGTTGCTCCAGAAGATAAACGATTTAGTCAGGATATTTTGCTTGCGGGTTCGCCTGGCAAAGCTAAATCGGGACAAGTTGTTAGCGTAGAACTGACCGAACAACCGACTAAATATGCACAAGCAGTTGGCCGCATTGTTGAGGTATTAGGCGACGTTGATGATCCCGGAATGGAAATCGAAATCGCCGTCAGAAAATTTGGCGTACCGCATGAGTTTTCTGAATCAGCAAAAAAAGCAGCCAGTAAATTGCCTTCCGAGATCCGCGATGCTGATTTGGTTGATCGTGTTGATTTGCGCGATATCCCGCTGGTAACCATTGATGGTGAAGACGCACGTGACTTTGATGATGCCGTCTATTGCGAAGCCATTAAAACTGGTCGATCAAAAGGCTATCGTCTGATTGTTGCGATTGCCGATGTTAGTCATTACGTCAAACCAAATGACGCACTCGATCAAGATGCATTATTACGCAGTACATCGGTTTACTTCCCGCGCCGGGTTATCCCGATGCTACCGGAAAAATTGTCGAACGGATTGTGCTCGCTTAACCCTGATGTGGATCGATTGACTTTAGTCTGCGATATGGTGATTTCTCTCGACGGGGAAGTGACAGCGTATCAATTTTATCCATCTGTTATTCATTCTTCCGCTCGCTTTACTTACACAGAAGTCGCTGCAATTTTAGGTAATACCAAAGGTCCGGAGGCAAACAAACGTCTGACCTTAGTACCGCACTTATTGGATTTATACGACTGTTTCCAGGCATTGTTAAAAGCCCGCCATCGTCGTGGTGCAATTGATTTTGAGACGACGGAAACCTATATCGTTTGCAATGCCGCCGGCAAGATAGAAAAAATTCTGCCGCGTACTCGCAATGATGCGCACAAGCTGATCGAAGAATGCATGTTGGCTGCCAATGTATGTGCTGCTAATTTGCTGGAGACATACAAGCAACCGGGAACCTATCGCATTCATGCAGGACCGACCAAAGAAAAACTGACGCAAGTCAGAAACTTCTTAAAGCAAGTCGGCCTTAATTTAACGGGTGGGGATAAACCATCCGCCTCTGATTATGCTGAACTCATGGGCAAAATCAAAGGGCGTCCAGACTCCAGTTTGCTGCAAACCATGTTGCTGCGCTCTATGCAACAAGCGGTCTACAGCCCGGATAATATCGGCCATTTTGGTTTGTCCTATGACGCTTATGCGCATTTCACCAGCCCGATCCGACGTTATCCTGATCTGTTGACGCATAGAGCGATCAAAGCCATTTTGTTAGGCAAAAAATATGAGCCAAAAGGGATAGATACCAGCTTGCTCAATACGACGGTTTCTAATGCCGCGCGCAAACAGCAAATTATTGATAAGGCTGCTGGTAAAAAGCCCAAAGCAGAGCAAGATCTGACCATTTGGGATGCTCTTGGTGTGCATTGCTCTGCAAATGAGCGCAGAGCAGATGAAGCGTCCCGCGACGTGGAAGCCTGGCTGAAATGTTATTTCATCAGGAATAAACTCGGTGAAGAATTTAGCGGCACTATTTCGGGCGTAACGCAGTTTGGTATTTTCGTGCAATTGGATGATATTTATATCGAAGGCTTGGTGCATATTACTGAACTTGGTGCTGATTATTTTCAGTTCGATGATGCACGTCACGAGTTGCGTGGTGAGCGCACGGGCAAGCGTTATCAATTAGCAGACAAAATCAAAGTGCAGGTAAGCCGGGTTGATCTCGACGCACGCAAAATTGATTTGGCAATCGTACCAGCCAGCGGTGCTGCTGCTCGCATTGCACCAGCGGCAGATGCCCGTGGTAATTCAGGCGCTACTGAGCGCGCTAAAGCAGGTAAAGCCAGCGTAGGTAAAGCTGGCGTGAAGACAAATAAGGCAAGTGCAAAAGCGCCGAATAAAACCGCAGCTAAAGCCGCTAGTCCGGCTGCGAATTCGCGTTCCGGTAAGCCTGCAACCACCGAACGCGCACCTCGCGCAGCATCTAGGAGCGGCAAAAAGAAACGGTAAAAGAAACAGTAAAAGAAATGATCAATTCCTGCATCAAAAAGCACGTAATTGAAGGTGCTTAAGTAAAACAGATATGCACACGATATGTTGGATTTGCTGCAAATGTAGTAAGTGCGACAAACATAGTAAGTTTCTGACGTAGTAAATATTCCGTGTGATCTGTGGTACATGGAATGAACGCCCCATTTAGTTGAACAAAGAAATAAATTAAAGAAGTAAATAATGAAAAATAAAATGATTTTTGGTTTCCATGCTGTGACATCTCGTATTCGTCATGAGGCGTCCTCAGTAGAAGAAATTTACGTGGATTCTTCGCGTGTTGATGGCCGTATGAAAGACCTGTTAAGTGCAGCAAAAGCAGCAGGTGTGCGTATTATTCCGGCAGATGATCAGCGTTTATCCAATATTGTCGGCACTCGCCGTCATCAAGGTGTTGTGGCAAAAGCAGGTGAGTTATCTTTAGCACGCAATTTGGATGAATTATTGGATGCAATTGAAGGCCCACCCTTATTGCTCATCTTGGATGGCATCACCGATCCGCATAATCTGGGCGCATGTTTACGGGTGGCTGATGGTGCCGGTGCACACGCAGTCATTGCGCCAAAAGACCGGGCTGTTGGTTTAAACGCGACTGCAGCCAAAGTCGCCAGCGGCGCGGCAGAGACGGTGCCGTACATCACAGTAACGAATCTGGCGCGTACTTTGCGTGAATTAAAAGAACGCGACATCATGTTGGTTGGTACTTCTGATGAAGTGGATAAGACGATTTACGACGTTGATTTTAAGGGCGGTATTGCGATCGTTATGGGGTCGGAAGGCGAGGGCATGCGCCGCTTGACTAGAGAAACCTGCGATGCATTGGTTAGTATTCCAATGTTTGGTTCGGTTGAAAGTTTAAATGTCTCAGTTGCCTCTGGCTTGTGTCTATACGAAGCTCGTAGACAGCGTTTGCCGGGTGTCCGATAATATTCTTGTCTCTATATCGACATTTCTTTAGCGGTGCTCTGATCTCTTCATCTTAGCGCGGACTCCTCAGGAGTTCGTTTAGTGTCGGCAGGAATTTTCTGGACGCGCTAAGATGCATCTCCCTTTTGGTTTCTGCCATTCTCATTCTTTTATTTTTTACAGATCACATCATGTTTAGCCGCTTGCGCGAAGATATCGCCAACATCATCCAACGAGATCCTGCTGCCCGCAATACTTGGGAGGTCGTGACTTGTTATCCAGGCTTTCATGCAATCTTGATGCATGGTTGGGCAAAGTGGTGCTGGACTCGTGGTTTGAAGTGGCTGGGGCGTTTTATTGCCCATTTGGCGCGCATCGTGACTGGCATAGAAATCCATCCGGGCGCAACCATAGGACGCAGAGTTTTTATCGATCATGGTTTTGGTGTTGTGATTGGTGAGACCGCGGAGATCGGTGACGAATGCACGATCTATCAGGGAGTGACTTTAGGTGGGACCTCACTCTCTAAAGGCGCTAAGCGGCATCCGACTTTAGAACCAGGTGTGATTGTCGGTGCCGGTGCTAAAGTGCTAGGTGGTTTTACGATTGGTGCAGGTGCCAAAATTGGTTCTAATTCTGTCGTGGTTAAACCCGTGCCAGCTGGCGCAACTGCCGTCGGTAATCCGGCTCATATCGTAAAAAAAGAATCCGCGTCCGATGCTGGTACAGGCAATTTGTTTAGTGCCTATGGTGTAACGTCGAACGGTGATGATCCGATTTCTAAAGTGCTACATAAGTTGATCGACCATGCCGCCGCACAGCAAGAGCAAATAGAAAAATTAACCATCGCACTTGCCAGTGCAGGCATCGCCTGCGAGCAACAAGCGGCCACCGATAAGCTCAATCCAGAACAAATTAATAGTTTGGTTGATTGATCTGAGGCGATTATTCTATTTTTATAGGACTTACGCAAAATCGATAATGTACTTTTTCTTTTCTTACAGAGCTAAAATAACTTAGTCGGCCAGACCCTGGAAATATCAATCAAAAATGGCATTGAATTACATGTCGGATTGATATACTCCCCCTTAAATTCGTCAAAATAGCCATATTGACCAGGTTATTATTGGACGTTTAAATATACTGTATAGGAGTATATTTAAGATGAGAGTATTCAGCTCGCTTTAGATGGAGTGCCAATGCGTGTTCCATCAAACTGATAACTGACGAATTCTCCATTGTCGTAGAGCGCAAGCCAGCCACCACGAGCTAGCTCCGTTATGCCTACATCGCAATCCCAATCAGGTAAGACATAGCGTGTAGTTTGTCCGTGCTGGTGTATTGCAGGCCTGTGTGTGTGGCCATGAATCATGATCTTCGCGCCGGTCTCTGAGAAAAGCTTTTCTATCGCTGCTTGATTGACATCCATGATCGCAAGGCTTTTGCCTTTTTGTTCCATCTTGCTGTCTTTACGCATACCTTCAATAATAGCTTTGCGCTGTGTCAGTGGCATGTTGAGAAACTGTGTTTGCCACGCCGTTTGACGTACTTGATTGCGAAACGCTATATAAGCAACATCGTCAGTACATTGCGCGTCACCGTGGGCAATCACTATTTGCTTACCAGCCAGCGTAATCACGCTTGGGTCAGGTAGTAATTGAGCGCCGGTTGCCTCTGCAAATAGATCGCCAATTAAAAAATCCCGATTGCCAGCGATCCAGAAGATCTCTGTTCCGGTATCGTTCACTGCGCGTAGAGCGTCGACTATTTTTTGATTATAGTCATCGACAATATCGTCATCGCCTGCCCAATATTCAAACAAATCACCCAACAAAAATAATTGTTTTGCTTGAGGTGCCTGCGTTTTTAAAAACGCAAAAAAAGCCTGGCTAGTTTTTGGGAGTGATGCGCGTAAATGCACATCAGAAGCAAAAAGCGCAACCAAAGTTGGCTGCGCTTTTGAGTGGTTATGTGGAGCGATCACTATCGACTAATTTCTTTTCGTTTAATGATTTAAACGATTTCTGCTTTTTCAATCAAAACATTTTCTACCGGCACATCTTGGAACATGCCGGTACGGGTTGTTTTAACCGATTTGATTTTATCTACAATATCCTTACCTTCTGTCACTGTGCCAAAGACACAATAGCCCCAGCCATCTTGTCCAGGATAATCCAGAAAACTGTTATTGCCAGTATTAATGAAGAACTGCGCAGAAGCAGAATGAGGGTCCCCAGTACGCGCCATTGCGATGGTGTAGTGTTGGTTTTTCAAACCATTTTTTGCTTCATTTTCAATCGGAGCATTAGTCGGTTTTTGCTTCATGCCTGGCTCAAAGCCACCGCCTTGGATCATAAAGCCGTCGATAACGCGGTGAAAAATCGTGCCGCTGTAGTGGCCGGACTCGACATAGGCGATAAAGTTAGCGACTGTTTTAGGCGCTTTTTCGGCATCGAGTTCGATTGTGATATTGCCATGATTGGTGGTCAGAATAACGGCCATGATAGTCCTTGATAAGTAAAGATGAAGAGGTTTTATTAGGTAGATACTTGATTGTATATTATTTGATTAGCTTGGCAGATTCTATAATGATGGGACGATTGGGGACGTTTTCCATCATGCCTGAACTACTGGTTTCGACTGCTTTGATTTTATTCACTACGTCCATGCCGCTAATAACTTTGCCAAAAACAGCATAACCAGCGGTGGCTAACAAGGCCTCTGCACGTGGCGCTTTGGTCAGATTGCCTCTGCGACTAAATTCTACAGGATCACCTTCTGGTAATACCTGATGATTTAAAAATTCGTTATCGTTGACGTTAATAAAAAATTGGGCTGTCGCCGAATTAGGATCATTGGTGCGTGCCATAGCAACGGTGCCTACATCATTTTTCCAGCCAGCCTCTAAGGACTGACGTGCCTCTAACGCGATAGGCTTATTGGTTGATTTTTCTTTCATGTTTTTATCAAAACCGCCACCTTGGATCATGAAGTTATCAATCACACGATGAAAAATCGTACCGTTGTAATGGCCTGCTTTGACATAACGGATAAAATTTTCTACCGTTTTGGGCGCCGCTTCAGGATGTAATTCCAACACAATTTCACCCAAATTCGTTTTCAATGCCACTTTGGGAAAGTCTTGCGCGACGGCGAATGTGGTATTTAAAGCCAGAACGGATCCAGCCAATAAAGATAATAAAGAGAGGGCGCGACGGCGGTTGTATGACATAGTTTTCCTTGGCTGGTTAAACTTGCGCTTCATAGATAATTCTCCACTTGGCAGCTTCTTTGATCCAATACTGACGTTTACGTACGCTACTTTTACTTTTACCTGCAATCGTTTCCTGAGTAAAGGTACTGACGATTAACTCATCTTTGCCTGGGTAGCGGAATTGCGTTATCTCTTTCAGCTTGACAGACAAATGCTGTAAGCCCTCAATCGCTTGTTGCTGTTTTGGAAACCAGGCGTTGAGATTGTCGCCCTGCATGGTCTTAAAATTTCTTGAATAATTATTCAGCAGACGATTCGGATTTTGACTTTCTAAATCCGAACGCCAGTCTTCTAACATTTTACTGGCAGATTGTTTCTCTACATTCCATTTTGCTGCTGTCAAAAATTCTAATTGCTCGCTGATGATCACAGGCGTTTTGCCGATGTCGATCATGGCAGCGATTTTTAAAAAATCAGGATTAGTTAAAACAACGCAGCCATCAGATGCCATAGGCGGTCGACTAAAATTTTCTGATGGAACACCGTGCAGCCAAATGCCTGATCCGCTGCGGCCATTGATTTTATCCCATTCGTTTGGATAGTTAATTGGTAGCGCGCCAGGGCCATAAAAGTCAGGGAGTTTAGAGCCCGACAGATGACTCGTAATGTAATAGACACCTATCGGCGTTTTTTGATCGCCTTCTTTTGATTTATTGATGCCAAACTTGCCTTGGCTGACATAAAAATCGGTGAGGAATTTAAGTTGACCGTGTTCGTTTTCATATAAGTACAGGCGTGATTTTTTTGCGTCAACTAGTAATACTTGTTTTTGATCTTCTCTGAGTTGCAGAATATTTCGTGGCATTAGACTAGGATCTGGTTTTTCACGAATTGCTTTTATTCGGACAATCGCTTCGTCACGCAGATCTTTGAGTTTTTCTGCCGATCCGTTTGAGCTGCCACCAAAGCTATTCACCGAGCGGGTATGCATCAAGAGTAAATCGCCGCGTATCAAATGCCCTAATTGGAAATTTGGATAGGCTTCTATCAGATCATCCGCTTTTAACTGCGCCTCTTGCAAGTGATTCGCGGCAAGACTTTTATACACTTCAATTAATAAAATATCTGGATCAGGCAGGTGCTGAGTGGCATCGGCAGACGCTGTTTTCTCAGCGCGTGACTTAGCATGAAGTAATGATGGCACTGTGAAAAGTGACATCGTTATCAACAATAAAAAACTCAAACAAAAGTATTGTCTAACTTTGAGCAGACGAGAATAAAAAAACACAGCAGAGCGATACATCAGCTACCCGCACGCTCCTGCTTGATGAGCCATTTCCCATCCTGTTTTACCAGCGCTAAGGTTTTGCGACTATTGGCTGTCAGTTGGTCAGAGCTATAAATTTGACGGAATTTTACGGTCGCATTGTTACCATCAATACTGACTTTAGCTGATTCAATCTTGACGTTAATATGACCTTTGCCCTCAATCCTGGCGCGACGTTCTTCGGCCCAAGCTTTGCGGGTTTCACCTTTGGGAGTATCGAAGTCTTTGGCGTAATGGGCAAGATATGCACTGGTATCTTTACTACTCCATGCTTTTGCCCAGCTTTCTACTACTTTCAAAGCGTCATCCTGATCATTATTTGTTGCGGTGACAACCGGTTTTGCTTCTACTTTTGGATCGGTTTTTGGAACCGCTTTAGTCTCAACTTTTGCTGTTTTAACCGGGTCTGGTTCTGCTTTAGCCGGCGCGACTTTAGTTGGATTTGCTGCAGCGACGGCAGACGTGCTGCTTGCTGCTTTAGGATTGGTGCCGCCTGTCGTATTGCCAATCAGATTTTTGACCAGCGTCAGTTTTAGTTTCGCACCGCTGTTTGCAGAATCAAGTTGCAAGGCTTTATCGTAAGATTGACTTGCTAATTTCGCGTAGACATCACCTAAATTCTCATGCGCTGTGCCATAAGTAGGATTGGTCCGAATCGCCATTTCTAACGATGCTCTGGCTTTATCGTATTGTCCTGTGGAGGCATACAATACTGCCAGATTATTATAAGGTTCTGGCAACTCAGGGTAATCGTCGGTCAACTTGGAAAATACCGCAATCGCTTCTGATGATTTATTTTGATCAGTCAGAATCAAACCTTTAAGAAAGCGTAATTGAGCGTCTTTAGGGCGTTGGACTAATAATGCGTCCAGTTTTGCAGAGGCCTCTACCGTTTGTCCAGCACGAAACATTTTAGAAATATCCGATGCGTCATCCGCAAAAGATGGCGATGACATCAGCGCCAAAGACAGGCTTGATAACGCAAAAACACTTTTAAAGATGTGGCGCATAGTAAATGGACTTGGTTTCATTAGTGAACAGAGGAACATCGCTTCGGCAATGTTATACTGAGTATAAAGCGACATCTTAACAAAGATGCGCACAAAATGGGTTTTTGACACGCTTTAGCTTTAACAAGTAAACATGCCGACAACGGAGTTTATTTGCTTAATGCCATTGCGCGCAATCATCTTGCAAAACAATTTACACGCAGCTCATGACTAAACAAAAAATATACAACACCCTGACTCGCGAAAAGCAAATCTTCGTCCCGATTGAACCTGGCAAAATTCGTATGTATGTATGCGGTATGACGGTTTATGACTATTGTCATTTAGGGCATGCGCGCGTGATGGTCGTATTTGATATGGTGCAGCGCTGGTTGAGAAATTCTGGTTTTGATGTGACCTATGTACGCAATATCACAGATATCGACGACAAAATCATCAAACGCGCAGTTGAGAACGGTGAAACAATTTCACAACTGACCGGTCGTTTTATCAATTATATGAATGAGGATGCTGAGGCCTTAGGTGTGCAGGCACCTGATTATGCGCCGCGGGCAACGCAATATATTCCACAAATGCTTAATTTGATTGGCAAGTTGGAAGCAAATGGTTTGGCGTATAAAGCAACTGATGGCGATGTTAATTATTCTGTTCGTGACTTTGCTGGGTATGGCAAGTTATCGGGTAAGTCATTAGACGATCTGCGCGCTGGTGAGAGAATCGATATTAATACCGGTAAACGTGACCCTTTGGATTTCGTGCTTTGGAAGTCCGCTAAAGAAACCGAACCTGAAGAAGTGAAATGGCAATCGCCATGGGGAACGGGACGACCGGGCTGGCATATTGAATGCTCAGCAATGGCAGGCGATTTATTGGGTGAGCAATTTGATATCCATGGTGGCGGGCAAGATTTGCAGTTCCCTCATCATGAAAACGAAATTGCCCAGTCTGAGGGCGCTCATCAGCATACTTTCGTTAATTATTGGATGCATAACGGGTTTGTGCGTTTGGACAACGAAAAAATGTCTAAATCGTTGGGCAACTTTTTTACGATCCGTGATGTTCTAAAAAAATATGACCCGGAAGTGGTTCTTTTCTTCATATTAAGAGCGCATTATCGTAGCCCACTAAATTATTCTGATGCGCATTTGGATGATGCAAAATCAGCTTTGACTCGTTTGTACAATGCTTTAAAAGAAATACCAGGTGACGCATTACCTCTGGATCTGAGTGATGCCTACGCCGAACGTTTTGCTGACGCAATGTTGGATGATTTCAATACGCCAATTGCAATCTCTGTCTTGTTTGACTTGGCAAATGACCTGAATAAAACGAAATCCCCTATACTTGCGCGACAATTAAAAGCCTTAGCTGGAACTATAGGCTTGCTACAACGCTCGCCAAGCGAGTATTTGCATGCATCTCCCCAAATTTTGAATGACAACGATATGACCCAGATCCAGTCAAGGATTGATGCGCGTACTGCGGCTAAAATAGCAAAGAATTTTGCTGAATCCGACCGGCTTCGTAACGAACTTTTAGCTGAGGGCATTATTCTTGAGGACAAAGCTGGTGGTTTGACCGAATGGCGCAGGGCATGAGTGTTATCGAAAAAATAGGTCTTTCATCTAAAGATATGCCGCAAGTACCAGCATATTGGGAGAGTGCAAAAGTTGAGTTGATGAAGCGCGATAGAATTATGCGCAAATTGATCCCTCAATTTGGCGATTTGTATCTAATTGGTCGCGATGACCCTTTTACAACCCTCACTCGCTCTATTTTAGCTCAGCAAATTTCGGTAAAATCCGCAGATGCTTTATGGCAACGCTTTCTCGAACTTTGCCCAAAATGTACATATGTACAAGTGTTGAAAGTCGGGAGCGATAAATTGCTTGCCTGCGGCTTGTCCAAACGCAAAACAGAATATATTCTTGACCTTGCTGAGCATTTTAAAGAGAAAAGACTGCACGTCGATAAATGGGCGGAGATGGCCGACGAAGACGTCATTTCAGAGTTAATACAAATTCGGGGCATAGGACGCTGGACAGCAGAGATGTTTTTGATATTTAATCTGCTCCGTCCGAATATTTTGCCTTTGGATGATCCCGGATTACTTAAAGGCATTAGTACTAACTATTTTTCCGGTGAGCCCGTTTCTCGCAGTGATGCAAGAGAGGTGGCTGCAAACTGGGGCACTTGGTGCACGGTTGCAACTTGGTATTTATGGCGCAGCCTTGATCCGGTAGCAGAATAATATTTTAAAGTTAAGAAACAGCGGCTTGGTTTTGACTAATGTTGAGATCAATGTTGTCAATTGGGAGTCACAATGACTAAAACGACATTTCTGGGGTTTGAGCAATCTATTGCAGAGCTCGAAACAAAAATTGAAGAATTGCGCTTTGTGCAAGATGATTCTGCAGTAGATATTTCTGAAGAGATCGACCGGCTCTCTAAAAAGAGCCAGATGTTGACCAAAGATATTTATGCAAAACTCACTCCTTGGCAAGTTTCACAAATTTCTCGTCATCCGCAACGTCCTTATACGATGGACTATGTGAATCAAATATTCACGGATTTCCATGAGTTACACGGCGACCGTAGTTTTGCAGATGATCAGGCAATTGTTGGTGGATTGGCTCGTTTTAACGGACAGTCTTGCATGGTAATCGGGCATCAAAAAGGACGCGACACAAAAGAACGCGCAATGCGTAACTTCGGTATGCCGAAGCCAGAGGGCTACAGAAAAGCCATGCGTCTGATGAAGCTGGCTGAGAAATTTAATATTCCCGTATTTACTTTTATCGATACCACGGGTGCCTGGCCTGGGATTGACGCTGAAGAACGCGGACAGTCTGAGGCTATTGGCCACAATTTGTATGTGATGGCAGAGTTAAAAGTGCCACTGATCGCAACTATTATCGGCGAGGGTGGTTCTGGTGGCGCGTTGGCATTGGCGGTTGGCGATGCAGTATTGATGCTGCAATATGCAACTTATTCAGTGATTTCGCCTGAGGGCTGTGCTTCTATTTTATGGAAAACTTCTGACCGTGCTGCGGATGCGGCTGAGGCATTAGGTCTTACAGCGCATCGATTAAAAGCGATGGGTTTGATCGATAAAATTATCAATGAGCCTTTAGGCGGCGCGCATCGCGACCCTAAGCAAATGTGTGCTTTCGTAAAGCGTGCATTAGCAGATACTTTGCGTCAATTTCAAGGTGTTAAAACCAAAGATTTATTGGCAGCACGTCATGAAAAATTGATGAGCTATGGTAAGTTCAAGGAAACTAAACTGTCAGAATGACGGCGACCAAAAATGAGCGTACGTTGGCTTATCATTTTGAACGCACGCTTAACGAGATACTTTCTAAAAATGCGTTGTCTTTGCCGGAACAAGGCTTGGCTGTCGCTTATAGCGGCGGTTTAGATTCTTCAGTCTTACTCGCTTTGGCAAATCAGTTTTGCCAGAAGCATAAAATCCCACTTTTTGCATTTCATGTACACCATGGTTTAAGCATTAACGCCGATGCTTGGCTCAGACATTGCGCATCGGTTTGTGCTTTGTCAGGTGTTACTTTTGCTGGCGTCAAAGTCATAGTGGATCGGCAAAGCAAGGATGGTATCGAATCCTCTGCACGTGAGGCACGCTATAAAGCGCTAGGTGCTTTATGCCAAGAACGACAACTACCTATTATCCTGACGGCGCATCATCAAGACGATCAGGCCGAAACTGTATTGCTACAGTTATTACGTGGCTCTGGTGTTGCTGGGCTATCCGGGATGGATTTATCTAATAAAGCACCTAAATTGTTAGGGTCTGATACCGTCATGTTGGCCAGGCCCTTGCTTAGAGTGACGCGACAAAGCTTGTTAGACTATTCCGAGGAAGCAACGATTGCTTATGTCGACGACGAATCTAATGCAGATCAGCGTTATGCCCGAAATGCCTTACGACATCAGGTGATGCCCGTCTTATCGGTGATTTCGCCAGGCTACACTGAACGCTTGGCAAGAAGTGCCTCCCACGCCCAGTCAACAAACCGATTACTGACGGAATTAGCGCGGCAAGATAGAAGTGTCTGCGAAATAGATGGCGCATTGGATATTAATTTGTTGCGCAATTACAGCGCTGACCGCATCGATAATTTATTGCGATTTTGGCTGGGAGAGCAGGGCGTGCGCATGCCAACCACCGCCAGGCTAACAGAAATGCGACATCAGCTTTTTGATGGGCGAGACGACGCAAAAATTAGTGTCTTTCACGATACGTTGGGGATTCATCGATACAAGAATAAGATTTACGCTTCCCCGAAAGATGTTGTAAAAGGCAGTGAGATAACTCCAATACAATTTAGTTGGAATGGCGAGCCCAGCATCCCATTTCTCAGTTACGGTGGAACCTTATATTTTGAAGAGTGTTCTACGGGAGTTGATCTGACTTGGTTAAAGCAACAAGTTTTGACTATACATCCTCGCCAAGGTGGTGAGCGCTTGAAGTTGGCATTTAATCGGCCAACCAGAGATATCAAAAGTCATTACCAAACCTTGAAAATCCCATTTTGGCAACGAGAACGTTTGCCATTTATATCTGCTGGAAGCAAACTCTTGTTTGCTGCTGGTGTCGGCATGGAGTCCGCATTTTTCACAGACGATGCAAACGTAAAAATCTGTATCAAGTGGGAATCTGATGCTAATTAACCGAGCACGTAAAAGAATCAAAGTTTAAGAGTGAGGTACCAAAATATACGCGGTGTTTATTCTGGTTTATGCTGTCGTCGATGCGTAAATTTAGATGATTATATTTATACTCCCGGTATGTATATTAGGTCGTCCATATAATCATTGAGGTAGCAGCCATTTTTTGGAATTATGATGGGGAGTATAGTTAGTTTTCCTTAGATTTAATGCGAGAAAGTTATCTAAATTTTCCTGATCTCATCTAATTGATTTAAAAAAAATTACGTAGTTTTAAATACTATTGCTATCAATTAGATAATATTAATAAAAATAATGACGAGTATGAAATGACAAATATCAAGCGACAAATTGTTTTAGATACGGAAACAACAGGACTCAACGCCAGAACTGGCGACAGAGTGATTGAGATTGGTTGCGTAGAATTAGTTAACCGCAAGCTAACTGGCAATAATTTTCATCGCTACATTAATCCTGAACGTGACTCGGAAGAGGGCGCGTTAGCCGTTCATGGATTGACAACAGAGTTCTTAAGCGACAAGCCTAAATTTGCAGAAATTGTCCAAGAGTTTTGCGCTTATATTAAAGATGCAGAAGTTGTTATCCATAATGCACCGTTTGACGTCGGTTTTCTTAATGCCGAGTTTCTCCGCCTTAATTTGCCTGTCTTTACCGACTATGTAGAGCAAGTTACTGACACATTAGTGCAGGCAAAGGAGTTGCATCCAGGAAAGCGTAACTCTCTCGATGCCCTCTGTACTCGCTATGACGTTTCTAATTCGCACCGAAAACTCCACGGAGCATTATTAGATGCCGAGTTATTGGCGGATGTGTTCCTGGCGATGTCTCGTGGGCAAAATAGTTTTGCTATAGAGACTGAAGTGGAAGAAAAAGTGTCTGTGGTAGAGGAGATACTTCCAGACATTCCGCTGCAAGGCGTTATTGTTGTTTGCGCCTCTGATGATGAGCTTGCTGCACATGAGACCTTGTTGGTCGGTTTAGGTAAAGAAGTGCGTGGCCAAAGTATTTGGCATTCAAATAGTCAAACAGCAGAATAAATCTCTGCATTGACTGCAATTTTTAATTGCACATGATTATATTTTCAACTTTTGTCAGTAGTTCATCCCTCCACAATTCCAAATCCATACAAATTAATAATAAAAAATCATTGATTTGTATGGTTTTCGGCATGTTTTGTTGCAAGCAAGCGATTTCTTCCAAAATATTTTTCAATTTTTTACTAAAGTTTTGGATTTTTGCGTCGTTAAACAAACATAGATAAATAAAAAAATATTTTTAATAAACCCTAAAGTTATTGATTTCGGTGCCGTTAATAGTATTGAAGATAGAGCAAAGTATATTAATTTTTTACCTAAGTTCTTGAT
>NZ_JASJXN010000031.1:0-53652 GCF_035018705.1 Undibacterium sp. RTI2.2
GTGAAATGCGATTACCAGCCCTATCCCGAACACCTTCTTGCCCGGCTCTTGCTGGTGATTTGAAAAATCCATACCTAACATCCTCCGAATACCACAACATATTATTTGTTGCTAATCGACCCAAGTAGATGAATAAACATCAATCTAAAAGAACCATAAAAAAATACAATTTACGCAGTCCTGACAGAACAATATTACTTAATTTTATGCAGCATATTTTTACTAAAAAAATGCATTATATGATTAAGCAACCGTTTGCGTACCCTTTCTTTCATCTTATTTTAAGCAAATAGAACAAAACAAACCTCCAGGAAATTGTTACGCTTTTTCCTTTATTTAGATTTAAATGCTTAGCAAAATACGCGCCATATCAAATCTGATCAGCTATTGATTCATAAGAAAGCATTTACGGCTTATCAATATGTAAAAAAAGCTGTGTTTTTGCCTAAAAAGTGAAAATGAAAGAATCAAAAAATTTCTGATGGCGCATGGAACCACTTCTAAGCTTGGCCTGTCAATACTCGATTTTTTTGATTTCCCTAAAAAACAACAGGCCACTTTTCATAGCTAAATCTCGACTTTAGCGACGCATTTAATTTGTGCTGTGCAGCAAAAATTTGGTGCGTAGATAGCAGAATTTTAAGAGAAGTCGTTTTTATTTTGCTGTGCACAAACAATCAGAATAAAATTTTTTTTCTCGCCTAAAACACTCGATAATCAGTTGTATATTGCGCGCTCTCAAATATTCATTTTGGTGCAGAACAACATCAAAACTTAGTCAACGGCTCTCTAATGTGATGTGTTTTTAATATTTCTGTTTAAATCGCGCTTTTTTAGTGCGGAAAAATAAGATAAATATTTTTACAGCATGTGTCACATCGCCGTGACTTACGCTATGGTTACGGATTTTTTAGGTTCTAAGTATTGATGCTCCTCCATCACGTCTATTACATAACACCTCAAAATAGCGTACGAAGTATCAGGATCGCAGCATCAAAGTCGGCATATTAGAGCCATGTTCATAATAAATGCCCGTTGCAGTAAAAGAGCCACAACCAATTAATCAAGAGGTGTTGCAAGATGCTGTATCAATTCAAATCAAAACTGCATGTACTTAGCCTCATAGGATTAATTTCTTTGAGCTACGCAACCGGGATTACACCAGCATCAGCAAGCAACCCAGCAGATCCCAATAAAATTGTGCGGCAAGCTTTTGAGGGTGCAGATGATGGTTTTGATATGGCAAAAACACAAAATCACTATTCTGGTTGGGTAGTTGATGCGATTTTTGAACCACTACTTGGTTATGACTATCTGGCACGTCCAGCTAAGTTAGTACCGAAGACGGTTGAGGCAATGCCGGAGGTAAGTGATGAGGGTAAGGTATTTATCTTCAAAATCATTCCTGGTATTTACTTCTCACCGGATGAGGCGTTCAAAGGTAAAAAGCATGAGTTGACTGCGCAAGACTATGTCTACAGCTTTAAACGCATACTTGATCCCGCTAACCGGTCGCCTCACGCCAGTTTCATTGATGGCAAAATTGTGGGCATGGATGAAGTTCAGGCGAAAGCGAAGAAAACTAACAAATTTGACTACGACATGCCAGTTGCCGGACTAAGGGCAATTGATAAATACACGTTGCGCATTGAACTGAAAAAAACTGACTATAACTTCTTATATGTAGTCGCCTACTCAGGCTTTGGTGCGGTGGCAAGGGAGGTGATTGAAAGTTATGGTAATCAAACTGGCATGCATCCAGTCGGTACCGGTCCTTATATGCTGGAAAAATATCTACCGCGTAGCAAAATATTTCTGAGCGCAAACCCTGAATACCGCGGTTATGTCTGGGACTTCAAGTCCTCTGGTTCAGACTGGGACGATCAAATAGTCAAAGTCATGAAGGGTAAGAAGATGCCGCAAGTCGGCAAAGTGGAAATCAGCATCATCGAAGAAGAACAATCGCGCTGGCTAGCATTCCAGGATAAGCAAATCGATGTCGACAAAATGCCGCAAATCGCTGCACCGGTTGTACTGAATGGCGATAAATTAAAAGCGTCTTTTATCGAAGAAGGCGTGAAGATGGAGCGCGTAGCAGATGCAGGCACGACATTCAGTTTCTTCAACATGCGTGATCCCATCGTTGGTGGTTATACCAAAGAAAAAATTGCCCTTCGGCGTGCGATTGCGATGGCATATAGCAACACAGACGAGATTGCGCAAATGCGTTTAGGACAAGCGATCAAAGCTGAAAGCCTGATTCCACCCGATGTCGTGGGCTTTGATCCCAAATACCGCAGCAGCCTGGCTTACGATATTCCCTTAGCAAATAAACTATTAGACTATTTCGGCTATAAACGCGGTGCTGACGGCTTCCGCACGATGCCCGATGGCTCACCATTAGTCATTAAAAAAACGATGGAGCCAGCTAATATTTATAAAGTACAGGCCGAGATATTTAAACGTGGGATGGATCAACTCGGCATTCACATGGATTTTTCGGTCAGCAATTTTGCAGACAATTTAAAAGCAGCTAGTGCTTGTAAACTCGTGATGTGGAGCGGCGCGTGGCTCGCTGACTATCCTGATGGCGAAAACTTCCTTCAATTACTGTACGGACCAAAATCTGGTCAAGGCAATCACGCTTGCTATGAGTCACCAGCCTACGATGCCCTATATACGAAAGCGATCTCATTACCGCCAAGTGAAGAACGCAACAAATTGTATTCACAAATGAGTCGTCAAATGGAGGCTGATACGCCGTGGATTATGCATTCCATCAGGGTGCGGAGCTATTTAATCAGACCTTGGATACAAGGATTTAAAAAACATCCTATCGTCCATTCAGACTGGATGTACCTTGACGTTGCTCCACATTAAGTACGAATTGTTAATCAAGTTAAACACAATCATAGTTAATATGCTGGCAGGCGAAAATATGTATGCCGCCCATATATGAAACCTATATATGACACCTATATTTATGCCAGCAAACTGTTGTATCAAATGTCCTAATCGGTCACTTAAGCAGGAGACCCAGTAATAATGAAATCCCAGTCAGTTATGCACACTTTCTTTAAAAAGTATCAACGCCATCTCAGCAAAATAGCGCTCTCTGCTAGCCTCATTTCCATCGGCTCATCACAACTAGCTGTCGCCGCTACTAATCCTGCAGATCCTGACAAAGTGTTGAAATGGGTATTCAATGTCGCTGAAACTGGCTTCGACCCCGGCGCGGCAAAAGACTTGTACTCAAACGGTGTCAACTATGTCATCTTTGAAACTCTGTACTCCTATGACTACCTGGCAAGCCCGGTCAAACTGATCCCCCGCGCAGCGGAGAGCATGCCAGAGGTTTCTGCCGACGCAAAAACCTACACCATCAAATTAAAAAAAGGGATTTACTTTACGCCTGATGATGCCTTCAATGGCAAAAGACGTGAATTGACCATGGCGGATTACATCTACACGCTAAAGCGATTGATGGACCCCAAATTATCTTCACCTCACTCCTGGTTATTGTCGGGGAAAATTGTTGGATTAGATGAATTGGCCGAGCAAGCCAAAAAGGCCAACAAGTTTAATTACGATACAAAAATCGCTGGTCTGGAGCTGGTAGACAAATACACTCTACGCATTCATCTCACCCGCCCGGACTTCAATCTTGGTTTGATCTTGGCACACAACCCGACCGGGGCGGTCGCGCGGGAAGTAATAGAAAAATATCAGGACTTACAAGGTCAAGTTATGGGCCACCCCGTTGGCACCGGCCCCTATATGGTGGCATTGGATGAATGGGTACGTGGCTCCAAAATCATTTTGTTAGCCAATCCAGATTATCGGGGCGATGTTTGGGACTTCAAAGGCGGAGCTAGTCCTGAGGATCAAAAAATCATGGCGGCGATGAAGGGCAAGCGCATGCCGCAGATTGGACGCATAGAAATTAATGTCATGATAGAAGATCAGTCGCGCTGGTTAGCTTTCCAAGGCGGTGAAATCGACATCTTTGAACTCGAAGGTCCGCTGGCACCTCAGGCGCTAGACAACGGCAAATTAAAACCTGCATTAGTCAAAAAGGGAGTCCAGTTATCACGCATCCCGGATCCGGAAACCAGTATTTATTACTGGAATATGCAAGACCCGGTTTGGGGCGGATTAAGTAAAGAAAAAATTGCCTTACGCCGCTCGGTAGCACTTGCACATAATATTCAGGAAGAAATCGACATCGTTTATAACGGCAATGCGGTCAAGCTTGATTACCCGATTCCACCTGGCGTTGTTGGATATGATGCCAACTATAAAAATAGCATTCAATATAACGTCGCAGCAGCCAATGCTTTACTAGATAAATTTGGCTACAAAAAAGGCCCGGATGGATTTCGTACCCTGCCCGATGGTAAGCCACTAGAAATCCGCTACACAGCCCGCTCCGGAGCAGTCGGCAAATTACAAACCGAGGTCTGGAAAAAAACCTACGACTCGATTGGCATCAAAATGAAAGAGGACTTAGTCCAGTTCTCTGAGATGCTAAAAGCGGAAAAAACCTGTCAGCTTCAAACTCGCAACTCGCCATGGATTGCTGACTACCCCGACGGTGATAATTTCATGCAACTGTATTACGGCCCGAATATTGGTAGCACTAATAATGGCTGCGTCAAACTGCCTGAATACGATAAATTGTATGAAGAATCTCAGAAACTCCCTCCCGGAGAGGAACGCGATGCGCTTTATCACAAGATGGCACGCATCATGGAAGTCAATACCGCACAAATGATGGGTTTCGCACGCTATAGAAATATGCTGGCACAAGCACGCGTTATCGGCTACAAGAAGCATCCCATCATTTATGGTGAATGGATGTTTTTCGATGTCGAAAAAAGTAAATAAATAAGCTCCTTTAGATCGTTAGAAAGTATTCCATGACAGCCTATATCCTGCGTCGCTTATGGCAAATGGCTCCCACTATGCTGGGGGTAATTTTGCTGGTGTTCTTCTTATTCAATTGGGTGGGCGGCGATCCCGCCTACATCCTCGCAGGCAAAATGTCGAACGCCGCACAGATCGCCAATATCCGTACTCAGCTTGGGATAGATCAGCCCTACTACGTACAACTGGGTATTTTCATTAAGCAAATTGTGACCTTTAATTTTGGTACCAGTTGGAGTACCGGTGAAGCCATCTCATCCATCATTACTACGCGCCTGGGACCATCGCTGACGGTATTAGTACCATTAACTATTCTCGAAACGCTATTTGCGATTGCGCTGGCGCTAGGCATTGCATTCAAACGCGGCAGTCTGACAGACCGTAGTGTGATGGTGGCATGTACGGTTGGCATGTCGATCAGTATTCTGGTCTATATCATTGTTGGCCAATACTTTTTTGCTTACAAGCTAGGATTGTTTCCTGTGCAGGGTTGGGGCAATAGCTTTGCAGAAAATCTTTTCAAGTATTCCGCCCTTCCGATCTTGATCGGACTGGCAGTCAGCGTCGCGCCGAGCTTGCGTCTATTCCGCACTTTTGTGCTGGACGAAGTTAACCAGGACTATGTGCGCACAGCACGCGCCAAAGGTGTATCCGAGAGCCGGATTAAGTGGGTGCATGTGTTACGCAACGCCTCTATTCCTATCATTACTCATGTGATGTCAAATTTGCCTGCCCTACTTGTTGGCTCATTTTTGATTGAGCGCTTTTTCTCCATCCCAGGCATCGGCCGCGAGGTGATTGCTGCCGTAGATAGTAGCGATTTTCCGCTGATCAAAGCAGTGACGGTGTACGTCGCCGCAGCCGCGATGTTATTTAATTTGTTAGCCGATCTGTTGTATCAAGCGGTTGATCCACGAGTTCAGTTGAAATAAGGCCAAAAAAGAATGTCGACGTCAATATCAACAAATTCAATGAATTCAAAAAATTCAACTGATCAAACAGTTTCTCCAGGTTTGTGGGCCTTAGCATGGCGTCGCTTACGAGCAGACAAAATCGCCATGATTGCCCTGTCCGTTGTGGCAGCTTTTTTAGTCGTGCTGGTGCTATCCGCCAGTGGCTTAATCGCCTCTGACTGGGAGCAAGAAATTGCGGTGAGCTATGCGCCGCCCGGTTTTATCGGTGCTGATGCCGTGAAAACTGAAGCAGTAAAAGCCGAAGCACCACCACCAGAAAATCCGCTTGATCCGTTAGCGGATGTTTTGCGCGAACTGCGTAAAACGCCGGGCAACCAACAACCACCTAGCGTCAATGAATACGGTGTTCCCGATCCTCTGGCAACAGAGATGAAAGAAATTTATACCGAGCTGGCGAAAAAAGGCAAAGCGGTCGTCGCAGAACGGGTACCAACCCTCCCCTTTGGTGCAGATAAATGGGGTCATGACATCATTAAGAAAACGATTAAGGGAGCAGAAACCTCGATTGTGGTCGGTCTGGTAGCGGCTTTTCTGGCGACTTTGCTAGGTACCTTATTCGGTGCTATCTCCGGTTATTTTGGTGGTCGTGTGGACGATCTGTTTAACTGGTTCTATAGCATCTTTACCTCTATCCCTTACTTGCTATTGATCTTGTCGGTCGCCGCCGTGTTGCAACAAAAAGGTGTGACGACCATCATTTTGATTCTGGCATTTACCGGCTGGACTGGACCTTTCCGTCTGATCCGGGCTGAATACATGAAGCATAAAAATCGTGAATACGTCTGGGCAGCCGACGCGATTGGTGCATCACATTTCCGTAAAATGTTTATTCATATCTTCCCTAATGTCAGTCATGTGGCCCTGGTGCAAGTATCTATTCTGGTAGTCGGATTTATTAAGTCTGAAGTGATTTTGAGTTTCCTCGGTTTTGGTGTCCCAGTCGGTGTGGTGTCATGGGGCAGTATGCTCAATGAAGCACAAAACGAACTAATCTTGGGTAAATGGTGGCAGCTAGTGGCTGCGACCGCAGCCATGGCGGTGCTGGTAACAGCCTTCTCGCTGTTCACCGATGCCTTGCGCGATGCGCTCGACCCTAAGCTGAAATAAGGACAGACCATGAGCCAAGAATCATTATTAAAAGTAGAAAATCTGCGCGTCTCTTTCCGTATCAATAAAAAAGAAAGCGTAGAAACTGTCAAAGGGATTTCCTTCGATATTCCGCGTAACTCTACCGTCGCTCTGGTCGGTGAGTCTGGTAGCGGCAAATCCGTCAGCTCGCTGGCGATTATGGGTCTGCTACCACCCGATACCTCCAGTATTGCGAAAGACAGCAAGATCACATTTGAAGGTCGCAGCCTGCTTGATTTAAGCCTCGCAGAACGTCGCCAATTATGTGGCAAAGACATCTCCATGATTTTTCAGGAGCCCATGACTTCGTTGAATCCGGTGTTTACGGTCGGCTTCCAGATCGGCGAAGTCTTGCAACTACATATGGGGATGAACGCCAAGCAAGCACGCGCAAGATCCATCGCCTTATTGGAAGAAGTCGGCATCCCCGACCCTGCTAATAAAATTGACGCCTACCCTAGCCAGATGTCCGGCGGGCAGCAACAGCGCGTAATGATTGCGATGGCAATTGCCTGCGAACCTAAATTGCTGATCGCGGACGAGCCGACAACCGCGCTCGACGTGACGATACAAAAACAAATCATCGATCTGATCGAGGCATTACGGGTAAAGCACAATATGTCCGTGCTGTTTATTACCCATGATCTGGCCTTGGTTGGCGAGATTGCCGATAAAGTGATCGTCATGCGCAGCGGCGAAATCCGCGAAGCGGGCGACGTCAAACAGATATTCCAGGCACCAAAGGATACCTATACCCAGGCGCTGCTGCATTGCCGTCCATCCTTATATTCGCGTCCATGGCGCTTACCGGTAATTGCAGATTTTATGAGCCATATCGAGAAAACCGGCAGCATCGTTATCGAACATAAAGAGCGGCCGCGTGGATTAAACGGCGACGAAGATATCGTGCTCGATGTGCGCGGTTTGGGTAAAAGTTTTTACACCCGTGAAGGCTTCTTCGGCAAAAAAGAATTTCGGGCAGTAGAAGATGTTTCCTTCAAACTGGCGCGCGGAAAAACTCTGGGTGTCGTCGGCGAATCCGGTTCTGGCAAGACAACCGTGGGCCTCACGCTGATGCGCTTGCACCAGGCAACGGCCGGTCAGGCGATCTTTGAAGGCAAGGATATTTTGTCCATGTCCAACAAAGATTTTATGCAGTACAAGCGCCGCATCCAGATCATTTTCCAAAACCCTTATGCGTCGCTCAATCCACGCTTCACGGTTGGACAAATTTTGATGGAGCCAATGCAAATCCATAGCATCGGTGCCAATGATAGTGAACGCGCAAAAATGGCCTATACCTTGCTGGAAAAAGTCGGTCTGCCAGCAATCGCCTTCCATCGCTATCCACACGAGTTTTCTGGCGGACAACGCCAGCGTATTGCCATCGCTCGCTGCCTGACGATGAAGCCAGAAATACTCATCTGCGACGAATCGGTATCCGCTTTAGACGTCTCAGTGCAGGCACAAGTACTGAACCTGCTGCAAGATTTACAGGAAGAATTTGGCCTGTCGTATATCTTTATCTCGCACGATCTGGCCGTCGTGAAGTACATTGCAGATCAGGTAATGGTGATGAATAAGGGCAAAGTCGTGGAGCTGGCAAATTCAGATGAGCTTTATCGCAATCCTACGCAGGCTTATACCAAGACCTTGCTGAATGCGATCCCCCGCGGCTTACACGCTTAGTTTGCAGACTTGTGTGTAAACTAAACTGAGCACTTCGGCAATCCGCTGGCATCGGACTTAGGGGGAAGTAGGAACTTGCGTAAAACGGACAATCTCCTTTAGCACCTCATTTTTTTGCACAAGTTCTATTGAAGAAATTAAGGATACTCCCCCTATTTTTTATAAAATACGCCCTATTGTCCAATAATTCTGTGGACAATTAAATATACTAATAGGGAGTATCAATATTTACCTGTATATAAGCTGATGAATACCACCTCAGATTCACTGCTGTAGTAGCTAACGCCAATTTTGGGCAGATACAAGAGTGAAAAAATTTGCCGACTAGACGACTACCATCTACAATTCCGTCCTGTTGAGGAGTTACTCTAATTTGTTCACAGTTGCATGCGAGTAAAACGAAGGCAATCTCAACGCTGAATACCCAAGGAGTTTTTTTAAAACCTATTGATCGAGATCGATTACTAACTGATACTCGATATGGATTTTAGAAGTTCCCATAACCTTAGTCCAATCAATATGCGCCTCCACAAGCCATTTTGGCCTGTAAGCCGCAGAAACAATGGACTACCCCATGGAGTTAATATGGCATTTCTGCAAGGCAAAAAAATCCTGATCACTGGTTTGCTCTCAAACCGCTCTATTGCTTATGGCATCGCCAAAGCCTGTCATCGTGAAGGCGCGGAGCTGGCTTTTACTTATCAAGGTGAGCGTTTCAAAGACAGGATTACCGAATTTGCGAAAGAGTTTGATAGCGCGCTGGTATTTGATTGCGACGTTGGTAGCGACGAGCAAATCAATGCAGTATTTTCAGATATAAGCAAATCCTGGGATGGTCTGGATGGTCTGGTGCACGCAATTGGCTTTGCCCCGCGCGAAGCAATTGCAGGTGATTTTTTAGATGGCTTGTCACGTGAGTCATTCAAAATCGCCCACGATATTTCCGCCTACAGTTTTCCTGCACTGGCCAAAGCCGCATTACCGATGCTGCGTAAAGATGCTGCTCTGCTGACCTTGTCTTACCTTGGTGCGATCAAAGCGATTCCTAACTACAACACAATGGGTTTAGCTAAAGCATCGCTGGAAGCATCGGTACGTTATCTGGCGGAATCAATGGGCAAGCGCGGCGTCCGCGTGAATGGTATCTCTGCCGGTCCGATCAAAACTTTAGCCGCCAGCGGTATTAAAGATTTCAGTAAATTATTAGGATTTGTGGCGGAACATTCACCCCTGCGCCGCAATGTGACCATCGACGACGTGGGCAATACCGCAGCCTTCTTGCTATCCGATCTGTCAGCTGGCATTACTGGCGAAATTACGTATGTTGACGGTGGCTTTTCGCATGTAATGGGTATCATCACCGAATAAGCAGTCCAGCTAAAAAACAAGGGAGCAAAGGCAAAGTAAATTCGCCCGCTCCCTTTTTTATTTGACCTAACGTTTGCGTTCAACCTAAAAACGGCAATAAAACACGAAACAGACTGTTCAGATCAGACTTGCCTAAAGTACACGATGCCTCGATCACTGACACCGGTAAATTCTGTAAGCCAGACTGCAAAGGATGCACCATCAACGGCAAGCTAAAAATCACCGGACCAGCGACCAAGCCAACAAAACTAAATATCAGTGTCCACCTAGCGCGATTTCCAGCCAGTGACCAAATACGTTGGGTGGGCTAAACTTTCGAAATCAAATTTCAAATCATCAAATGCAGATTGCACATTAGCCGCAACTGCGACCGAAATCGTATCAGCGGCAGCGACCTGCGCCACCGGGCTGGCGAGGGCAAAAAATATCACCTTAAAAAAGCTAGGGAAGATTTTATTTTCAGACTCTTTCAATATAAACTAGGTCAAACTTACGAAAATTTATCCCGGCAAAGTGTAGCGGCGAAGACGGTCTTTAGTACGACTAAACGCTGCAACGCAGTTGAATGCTTTTTCTTCAGTCGTTTTTCCGCAAACCCCTTTGCGTATGCCGTTTTGCGTAAGTTCGACTAGACGCTAAATGCCAACAAATGCCTTTGCATGCGACCAGACCAAGCAATTTCCTGAAACAAGATAATGACTGCTGCACCAGCCCCTCGATTTGGTACGAAGAACATGAAGAGCGCCAAGCTCAAACAAGCATTGCTCGTGCTGCACTACGCATATGGAAAATTTTTTGCTCGCTTACGACGATTACTATTCGCTATGAAGAGTTTTAGTTTATTGGTTTTATTCATTTCATTCTTGCCACAGACAGCGATCGCAGCCGGTAATTGTGAAAAAAACTGGCCAGCTTGGGATGCGTTCAAAAAGAATTTTATTAATGAAGGCGGACGGGTCGTTGATGCCAGCACACCGCGATTTCATAGTTCCTCCGAAGGGCAAGCTTATGGACTATTTTTTTCCCTGGTCGCTAATGATAAGAAGAGCTTTGATTTCTTATTAAAATGGACAGAAGCAAACTTGGCCGGCGGCGATCTTACCGCGCGTTTACCGGCCTGGTATTGGGGTAAAAAAGACGATGGTAGCTGGGGGGTAATTGATCAGAATTCTGCATCAGATGCCGATCTCTGGCTCGCCTATACCTTGGGTCAAGCAGGCACTCTCTGGAACGACAAACGATACACGGCATTATCAACATTGATCGGTAAACGTATTCTGCGGGAAGAAACCGCAGACCTGCCAAAGCTAGGACTGAGTCTATTGCCAGCACCATCGGGGTTTACGCCGACAACAACTAGCTGGAAGCTCAATCCTAGCTACACACCAATCCAAGTCATGCGCTGGTTTGCCAACAATGGTCAGGATGAGCGTTGGGAAAAGTTATTACATTCCTCGGCGCAAATCATTATCGGTGCGTCACCCAAAGGTTATAGCCCGGACTGGATTCTTTATGACAGCGCGAAAGGATATGTTATCGATAGCCAAGGTCAGGAAAAAGGTAACGGCGGCTACAATGCGATCCGTGTCTATTTATGGGCAGGAATGTTGCCAGAGAAGGAACCGTATAAAAAAGCGCTTCTTACAGCGCTCAAACCGATGGCAAGTCTGGTGGAGAACAAAGCGTTTCCGCCAGAATTTATTAACGTGAGCACTGGAGAAATCAACAAACCCGGCTCCACCGGATTCTCGGCTGCGATGCTACCGTTTTTAAAAACTACCGGTTATAAAAAAGCATGGGAAGAACAAAATCTGAGAATTTCTGCCTTGCTCATTAAACCAGACGCCTATTACGATCAAGTGCTTGCGATGTATGCACTTGGCTGGCAAGAACAGCGTTATCAATTTCACGCAAATGGCAATTTAATGCCTCAATGGAAATCCAGTTGCGGAAAATAAAACTGTTAATCTGACAAATTGGATTTATTCATTGCCTTCAATCACAAATCCGTGCTTTTTCTACAGAAATACTGTATTATAGCGTCCTTGCACTGCAGCACAAGTTTCAGTGTACTAAGTATTAATTTGCAGCACCGCAAACCCTGCACATTTGTGACATCACAAATGATGCGATGTAAAAGCCCTCCCGCCCTGCATGTCCAGTACGACCTTTTGGACATCATCCCGGCGCAAAGCTTTTTGTGCCGAAATTTCATCGTTTCCTTCTTGGTATTCTTTGTTCATTTCGTTTGGTTAGCGTTGCTTTTTTATGCGCATTGTATTTGCACTGCGCTGATTTTTAACGAAAGATTAGAATGACTTTTGAAGCATTAGGCCTACACACGTCCGTTATCCGCGCCCTGACTGACGCTGGTTATACAAAACCTACAAGCGTTCAGGAACAAGCTGTTCCTGCTGCGATTAGTGGTCGTGATTTGTTGGTATCTTCACAAACTGGTTCAGGCAAAACTGCCGCCTTCATGTTGCCAGCCTTGCACAAGTTCGCAAGTGCAGCAGAAACCGACTTAGAAACAGCCGGCAAAACGCCAAATCAAGCACAACAATCAGCACGTGCACGCGGTGATCGCCCACGCTTTGTTGCCGCGAAACCAAAAATGTTGGTACTGACACCGACACGTGAATTGGCTCTGCAAGTAACGACAGCAACTGATAAATACTGCGCCTATATGAAGCGCGTTAAAGCAGTGTCGATTTTGGGTGGTATGCCTTATCCAAAGCAGATGCAATTATTGTCCCGCAACCCAGAAATTCTGGTCGCTACTCCAGGTCGTTTGATCGACCATATGGAATCCGGCAAAATTGATTTCTCCGAATTAGAAATTTTGGTATTAGACGAAGCTGATCGCATGTTGGATATGGGCTTTATCGATGACATCGAAAAAATCGTTGCAGCAACACCAGCAACACGTCAAACCATGTTGTTCTCTGCAACATTGGATGGCGTAGTCGGTAACATGGCACGTCGCATCACTAAAGATCCTATGGTCATTCAGATCGCTGGCTCTGCAAGTAAGCATGAAAACATCAAGCAAAAAGTTCACTTTGTCGATGACATGTCTCACAAAAATCGTTTGCTAGACCACTTGTTACGTGACGAAACGGTTGATCAGGCTGTTATCTTTACTGCGACTAAACGTGATGCAGATACCATTGCTGATCGTTTAAACATCGCCGGTTTTGCTGCTGCCGCTTTGCATGGCGACATGCATCAAGGTGCACGTAACCGCACATTAGATTCTCTGCGCCGTGGACAAGTCCGCGTATTGGTGGCAACTGACGTCGCTGCTCGCGGTATTGACGTTCCAGCGATTACACACGTATTCAACTACGACTTGCCTAAGTTCCCGGAAGATTACGTCCATCGTATTGGCCGTACTGGCCGCGCTGGTCGCAATGGCGTTGCAATTTCTCTGGTAAATCATGCTGAAGGTATCAACGTTAAGCGTATCGAACGTTTCACTAAGCAATTGATTCCTGTCGAAATTATCGAAGGCTTTGAGCCGAAGAAAACAGCATCTACATCGCATAGTGCTGCACGCAAGCCAAGCGGCTGGCGTCCAGGCGACAGCCGTGGTAACAGCAGTGGTGGTGGCTATCGCGGCAATAACGCTGGCTCTGGCAACAGCAGCAGCGCGAACGGCAATCGTAGCGAAGGTAGTGGTTATGGCGCGAACAAACCAGCACAACGCACATTCAGCAAACCAGCTGGCAGCACGAGCGGCGCGCCACGTAGCGAAGGTGGTTACAAAGGTAATCGTACTGGCGATACTGGCAATGCACGTCGCTCATTTGGCGATCGTTAATACTGGTAAATGCATCGGCAAATATTTGTCGGCAGCGAACAAAAGCGACCCTTGTGGTCGCTTTTTTTATGGACATCAAAAGTAAACGTAAAAAAGTAATCTCGCCCGTCTCAGAGTATCCGCCAAGACTCAAAACTAATATACTCCCCTACCAAAATACATAAACACTGCCTACTGTCCAATTATTATATGGACGATTAAAATATACATACCCATAGTATATTTAATACCAAAAATAATTGCGGCATATCGACTGACGCACACCTCATCAAAAAAAACTCATAAACTGCTCCTACTACAAGCTTGATAACATCAATACACTATAAGATTTACGCAAAGTTATCCCGGCAAAGGCGCAGCGACGAAGGCAGTAGTTTAATGTATAGCTAGGTGCCGCAACACAGCTAGGGCGTTTTTGCGTAGTCCTACCTTGCCAGGTGCTTCAACTATGCTCTGCAAGCACTTATAGTGAGTATCACTGTGCAGCTTTGGACAGAGGCTGTGCATCTCGTTTAGTATGGTGCCTGTAATTCAACTTTGTCATCACTGATAAAACCAACGCGATTCTCTTTACTCAATTTATATGACATCAACAGTATTATCCGAGGCACCAGCATCCCCGATACGGCTTACCTCTTTTTCACACGGTGGCGGTTGCGGCTGCAAAATCGCGCCAGGCGTCTTGTCTGAGATTTTAAAAAAATCGACTGGCTTCCCCGTGCCGACTGCCCTGATGGTTGGCATAGAAACCGCCGATGACGCTGCCGTGTATAAACTCAATGACGAGCAAGCACTGATCGCCACTACGGATTTTTTCATGCCGATCGTGGACGATCCATATGACTTTGGTCGAATCGCTGCCACCAATGCTATCTCCGACGTCTATGCGATGGGCGGCACTCCGATTATGGCGCTGGCACTGGTTGGCATGCCTATCAATCAATTGCCAATTGAGGTCATCGGTAAAATCGTTGCGGGTGGAGAATCCATTTGTGCTGAAGCAGGTATCCCGATTGCGGGCGGTCACACGATTGATTCAGTCGAACCAATTTATGGTTTAGTCGTACTCGGTTTAGTGCATCCATCCAAAGTCAAACGTAATGCCGATGCCAAAGTCGGCGACAAACTCGTCCTCGGCAAACCGCTGGGTGTGGGCATTTTGTCAGCAGCGCTCAAAAAGCAAGCACTAGACGAGGCAGGTTATGCCAGCATGATTGCCAATACCACCAAGCTCAACCGGCCCGGCATGGCATTATCCAATATGAGTGCAGTACACGCAGTCACCGATGTCACAGGCTTTGGTTTGCTTGGACACCTGTTAGAAGTCTGTCGTGGCGCGAATGTGTCCGCCCAATTGACGATGTCGCACATACCGCTTTTACCGGATGTGCAGCAATTGGCAGAGGCCGGATTTATCACGGGTGCCTCCGCTCGCAACTGGGATGCTTACGGACATGATGTTGTGTTGGCGGAGGGTATCAGCCCAGTTCAACAGGCGCTGCTCAGCGATCCGCAAACCTCGGGAGGCTTATTAGTTTCCTGCTCGGCCGATGCGGTGGAGGATGTATTGGCTTTATTTAAAGCAGACAATTTTTTTGATGCTGCCGTCATCGGTGATATCGTTGCAAAATCTGGTGATGCAGCAAATGTCTTTGTTGGCTTATAGGAAGTATCTCGGTTTTTTATTAATCTTAGGACTCACGCAAAACCGCCCCAGCTGCGTTATAGCTCCTAGCTGCACCAAAGTACTATCTTCGTCGCTACGCCTTGCTGGGACAATTTTGCATAAGTCCTAAATCTTAATTTTTCAGAGCTTTAAAATAAATCATGATGAGTCAGCTAGAACAACTTAAAAAGTACACAACTGTAGTTGCCGACACAGGCGATTTTCAGTCCATGAAAGCCTATGCGCCGCAAGACGCGACGACCAATCCGTCGTTGATACTAAAAGCCGTCCAGAAAGCAGAATATCGTCCCTTGTTAGAAAAAATTGTCAGCGCGCATGCTGGCAAAGCAAGCGATGACATCATCGATCATTTGCTCGTCGCTTTCGGTTTAGAAATTTTGAACATCGTCCCGGGCCGGGTCTCCACTGAAACCGATGCACGTCTATCTTTTGATACAGAAGCCACGGTTGCGAAAGGGCGCAAACTCATTGCTTTATACGAAGCAGCAGGCATTACCCGCGAACGTATTCTGATCAAAATTGCCTCTACCTGGGAAGGCATACGCGCAGCAGAGATTCTGGAAAAAGAAGGTATACGCTGCAACATGACTTTACTATTCTGCTTGCCGCAAGCAGTTGCATGTGCCGAAGCTGGTGCGCAATTGATCTCCCCGTTTGTAGGCCGCATCTACGACTGGTATAAAAAGCAAACAGGACAAGAAATTTTCGGTGCCGATGATCCTGGCGTTCTGTCGGTAAAAAAGATTTATACCTACTATCGCAAGTTTGGCTATGACACAGAAATCATGGGCGCGAGTTTCCGTAATACATCACAAATACTGGAGTTAGCCGGTTGCGATTTACTGACGATCAGTCCAGATTTGCTGCAAAAATTAGCCGATACGACCAATACGATCAGCGCAAAATTAAACAAAGAAGCGGCACTAGCATCTGATCTGCAAAAAATTAGTCTTAATGAAAAAACTTTCCGCTTCCAGTTAAATGAAGATGCGATGGCAACCGAAAAATTATCCGAAGGGATACGTGCATTTTGTGCAGATACAGTGAAGCTGGAACAGATCATTGCTGAAATGGCTTGAAAACAATAGCTTAAAAATATGACTGTTTAAAGTAAATGGGGCAAACACTGCCCCATTTTTTCGTCTCAGTTTTTAACTATCTTTTGACTAAATTAAATGTAGTGGACGGAAGAATACATGAATAAAATCATAGAATTATCCACCTGGAACAGGCGAGAACACTTTAAGTTTTTTTCAAAACTAGATGAGCCTTTTCATGGGTTGGTAGCCAATATCGATTGTTCTCTCGCCTATCAACATTGCAAAGAGCAACAGCAATCTTTTTTTCTTTTCTACCTGCACAGCATATTACAAGCAGTTAACCAAACCGAGGCAATGCGCTACCGGATTGAGTCGGGCAAGGTGATTGATTATGCGGCCATCCACGCCAATGCGACGATTAATCGTGCTGATCACACTTTTGGTTTTTGTCAGATCAATTTTGATACCGACTTCATCAAGTTTACGCTTAGGGCAAAAGAGTCTATGCAAAAAATTAAAGAGACGAGTGGCTTGTGTTTGAATGAAGATACCAACCGTAACGACGTGATCCATTTTTCAGCCATGCCGTGGATCAGTTTTACAGGGTTGACACATGCCCGACATCTGGATGGTAAGGACAGCGTCCCCAAAATTTCAGTTGGAAAGTGCTTTCAGCAAGATGGCAAACTCATGATGCCTGTTGCGACTTTTGTGCATCATGGCCTGGTCGATGGCTATCATGTGCATCAGTTTTTACAAGGGCTGGAGCATTTGTTTAATACTGAGTATTAAACCGAATTTGCGCTAAGTTTGAAATAAACCGAGATTTTCCATTAGGATTTGAGTTGATGACGGATGTATTTTTCGAGGCAGTTTTGATCTGAGTTTATTGTAAATAAGACGCTCATGGCTAGCCATGAGCAGTAACGAAGAGCATCGAAAATGACCGAAAATGCGCCGTCAGCACTCAAATAGCACCTTTGGTACGCCTAATGGGAAATCTCGGTTAAATACCAGTGACGACAAAATGAAAAAGGACTATGAATTTTCATAGTCCTTTTTACCGATATGAACCGACAGTCAATCATCCCCGGCGAATTAAACCGCCAGCAGATAAGCTCCCGTCAATGCAATACCGCAGCCACCAAGCTGGATCAGTGACTTCATCCGTACGCTCTTGGCAAATAAACCGATACTCAATCCAGTAATATGCAGCAACAAAGTCGCTAGTACAAAACCTGCACCAGCCATCGCAATCGAAGCATTGGGCGACATTTCAGCACCATGTGCATAGCCGTGTAATGCGCCAAACACAGACACCATCGTTGCAGCCAGCCAGACCGGCATCTTGACTGCAAATGCAATCAGCAAACCTAGTATGGCAAGTGAACTCGCGATCCCCGTTTCTACCATCGGTAAAGCGACACCGGATCGCCCGAGCAGTGCACCTGCGATCATCATTAACGGAAAACTCAATGGTAAAACCCAAAGCGCCGATTGCCGGTTTTGTGCAGCCCATAAGCCAACCGCTACCATTGCCAGCAAATGATCAAGACCAGAAAAGGGATGCATAAACCCTTCCACAAAACCCATGGTGTCATGATGCACACCATCATGCGCAAATGCAGAGACGCTAATCAGGCACAATAGGCCGACAACGATCCCTCGGACTGAACTAGTTTGTGTCTTACTCACTTAGATCTCCTCAATAAAAATGCACCGGGTCGGCGCAAACGAATGTGATTTTGCAGAATGCAATTAACTTACGCAAAAAACGTGCCGCTGATTTCTTACAAATTTTTCGCTGGCCTCTCGCTAGCTTCTCGCTGATTGCGCATTGCGCCCTTCATCTCACAGTTTCTACACCACGGTTCGCCAGTTGATCCGCACGCTCATTACCCGGATGCCCGGCATGTCCTTTGACCCATTTCCATTCGATCTGATGAACACTGCGGGCGGCATCCAGTTGCTGCCATAAATCGACATTTTTTACAGGTGCCTTAGAAGCGGTTTTCCAACCTTTCGCCTTCCAGCCTTGTATCCATTCCGTAATGCCTTTTAACACGTACTGACTATCTGAATGCAGCACAATCTGGCATGGTCTTTTCAGCACAGCCAAAGCTTGGATCACAGCCATCAGCTCCATCCGATTATTGGTGGTATCTCGCTCACCGCCAAATAATTCCTTCTCTTTTTCGCCGGCGATTAGTAACGCCCCCCAACCACCAAGACCAGGATTACCTTTGCAGGCACCATCTGTAAAAATTTCTATCTTATCCATTTTTTTTGCTGCGATTGGCCACCGGCACGGCATTGCCTAAGGCTGCTCGTTTGTGCTTCCATGCAGGGCCAATCAAATGCATTCCTTTAATTCGTTTAATTGCTTGTATTGCGTATACCGCGCCGAAATACGGCCACCAGCGCTGGCCAGCATTCTCTATCAATCTGGCACGGTTGAGCCATTTTTCTGTGCGAAATGGAGGCGCATAACATCCGAAATCCGCATGATTGACTTCCATATTTAATAATTTTAGCCAATCCTTCATACGCGGCACACTAATAAAATCGCCTTCTTCCGGTAAAAAATAACTTTTACCGATGCGTCCGGCTGCCTGCCTTGCGCCCCATAAACTTGCGCGATTAAAGCCACAAATAATGACGCGCCCTTCTGGTATTAAAATCCGCTCTACTTCGCGCAATACCTGATGAGGCTCGGCCACAAATTCCAGTACATGAGGTAACACCACTAAATCGATGCTTTGCGAATGAAATGGTAATTCGCAAAAATCATGTGTCACAACAATAGGCGAGCGGCTATTTTTCTCTTCCGTTTGAGTATTGCCTGTGATGACAATAGTATTCTCTTGGAGTGGAACTAAGACGTTATTGGTGCGCCATTTATTCGGCATCCGGCTGGCGCTTAAGGCATCGATTTGTGGCAAACCAATCTGCAAAGCATTGAAGCCAAAAATATCCACCGTTAAACGATCCAGCAAAGCTTGCTCCCATTGCATGATGTAAGCACCGGACGGCTGTGCTAGCCAGGTGCCTAGGTCTATAATGGAATTTTTATCTGTATTCATTGTGGAATTTATGCTTAGTGCAACTAGTACAAATGGTGCAATTATGTCCGCCAGCGAGCTTACAAAAAACCGAGCCCTTAGTATATTGACTGTCCCGGCATTTGACGACAACTATCTATGGCTAATACACAATGGCACCTATGCAGTAGCAGTTGATCCTGGTGATGCAACGCCAATTTTGGCCGCATTGGATGAACACAATTTACGCTTGTCAGCAATTGTGCTAACCCATCATCACCAAGATCATATCGGCGGCGTCCCGGCCTTGCTCAGACATTTATCTGTACCCGTATTCGGCCCCGCAAACGACAATATACAAGCGGTAACTCAGCACTTAAATCAAGGTGACGAAATTACGCTGCCCGGCATCAATTTAAAGCTACAAGTGTTAGAAGTGCCCGGACATACTTTGGGTCATATTGCTTACTTCGCCAAAGAGCAGCACTGGCTGTTTTGTGGTGATACTTTGTTTGCCGGCGGCTGCGGCCGTTTATTTGAAGGTACGCCAGCACAAATGTTGGCGTCACTCGATCAATTAGCATCATTACCAGATGACACTGCTGTGTATTGCGCACACGAATACACGATGTCTAATCTACGTTTCGCCAAAGAAGTCGAGCCTGAGAATCTCGCTCTACTTGAACGCATCCAGCGCGAGCAAGATAAGCGCGATCATGGCATTCCGACCGTCCCTAGTCAGATCGGATTAGAAAAACAAACTAACCCTTTTATGCGTGTCCGAGAGGCATCTATTCAAGCGCGCCTGATCGCCGCTGGAAAAATTACTGCCGGTCAAGGCAATGCTAGCAATTTTGGTGCTTTACGTGAATGGAAAAATCATTACCGATGAGAGTATTTGAAATGGTATTCAAAACAGTATTTCAAATAGCGCTTGAGAGATCGGCAAAGTAATCAATTTAAGCATCAAAAATCCAACCATCAAAAATGTCTTCAGAAATCCCCTCAAAAAAACATCCGGCGACAACTCTCGCATTGTTTTGCAAAGTCGTAGATAACTATGGAGACATCGGGATTTGCTGGCGCTTTGCCAAACAATTAGAACAAGAGCATGGCATCCAAGTCACTTTATGGGTCGACGATCTACGGAGTTTTCAGCGGATTTGCCCTGAGGTTGCCATTGACCTAGACCGACAAAAAATTGCGAACGTGACAGTACAACATTGGCGCGATCAAGATGGTGTATTTGTCGCCGATGAGATATCAGATATTGTGATTGAATTTTTTGCCTGTGACATACCGCCTGCGTATATTGCGGCGATGGCAGAATGCAATCCGCGTCCGGTATGGCTCAATCTGGAGGGTCTTACCGCTGAAGAATGGGTGGAAGGTTGCCATATTCTGCCGTCCCCGCATCCAAGACTGCCGCTGACCAAATATTTTTTCTTCCCGGGATTTACGAACAAAACTGGCGGTTTGCTACTGGAATCAAACTTGGAGCAACAACGTCAAGAATTTCAATCTGATCAAACTGGCATGGCAGCTTTTCTTGGGCAATTTGGCGTTACAGAGAGCGAGATGAGCTCGCTGAAAGTATCGCTGTTTTGCTATCCGCAAGCGCCAGTGTCAGCATTGCTTAATACCTGGCAACAAAGTGACGTGGCAATGACTTGTCTGGTACCAGATGGTGTTGCTGCCGATGCGATTGCTGCATTTATAGGACAAGAGCCAAAGGCTGGCGCATCCTCAACGCGAGGCGCATTAACGGTGCGTGTGTTGCCATTTATCCCTCAAGCTGATTACGATAAATTACTGTGGGCATGTGATCTGAATTTTGTCCGGGGAGAAGACTCTTTCGTCCGTGCACAATGGGCGGGCAAACCTTTTATCTGGCATATCTATCCACAAGACGAAAACTTACATCACGTTAAATTGAAAGCGTTTTTGCAACGCTATGTAGGCACAGCAGCAGAAGCAGGTGCAGAAACTAATGCAGAAACTACAGCAAAAAGTTTGATTGAGTTCTTCCTAGCCTGGAATGGCGCTGCAAAAACGGAAAATAGTCATTTACCCGCCAATAGCTGGGAAAATCTCTGGCCACGATTCCAGGCTGACATGCCCAAAATTGCTGAAATATCTAATCATTGGCGACAGCAATTATTAGAAAATGGGGATTTAAGCACCAATTTGCTCAGGTTTGCTAAGGCGATTCAGCAAGCGGCAGTTTAGCTGCGGCTAAAATAGGTTAAAATACGCGGTTAATTTTCGACGTATTTTAAAACGACTTATCTAATTCAGTCAGATGTAGGCTTGCAAGGCTCATTATCTATCGTAGCCACTAAGTGACGACAGTAAGTGACACCAGCAAGTGACAGATGATTTTTATGCAACCACCTTTTTACGTATATTCACTATGAAACCTGCAAAAGAAATTCGTGTTGGCAACATTATTATGGTCGACAGCAAGCCGATGATCGTTCTGCGTTCTGATGTCAATGGCTCCAGCCGCACGGGCTTCACCTACAAGTGGAAGATGAAGAATCTGCTGACCAACAGCCCTCAGGAAAACGTATTCCGCGGCGACGACAAATTTGACGTTGTTGTACTGGATAAAAAGCCTGTCACATATTCTTACTTCGCTGATCCTTTGTATGTATTTATGGACGCTGACTACGAGCAGTTTGAGATCGAAGAAGAAAATTTGGGCGATGCCCTGCATTACCTCAAAGATGGCATGGAATGCGAAGCAATTTTTTATGATGGCAAAGCGATTTCGGTCGAATTGCCAACAACGATCGTTCGCCAAGTTGTCTATTCAGAGCCAGCAGTGAAAGGCAATACATCAGGCAACGTATTGAAAGAAGCCAAGATTGAAAATGCGATTGAAGCGCATAGCCACAGCGTTCAAGTACCGTTGTTTGTCAGCCAGGACGATATGATTGAAATCGATACCCGGACTAACGAATACAAGCGCGTAATTCGTAACTAAGACGTGATTAAGCTTTACTGAAGCTACAATCAAGATATAGCAAAAAGGCGATTCATTTCGCCGCAAATAAAAAATGCCACCGGTCGTAATAGCTAGACCGGTGGCATTTTTTTCGTCTTTTTTTACCAGAAAAAAATTGATCGCTAATTAGTGAAAAAATCGTAAAAAAACATCAATAAAAACAGCTAAATAATAGATACTCCCCCTCGATTTTCATAAATATAGTCGATTGTCCAGACTTTGATTGGACAATAAAATATACTAGATGAGAGTATATTCATTATCACTTTACAGCTTCATAAAAAATCCGTACTGAAAATCTGAATCAAAACCGCAAGCGTTTTACCTCGCAGCGTCCGCTTTACTCATCATGATTTCAGCCTTATACGCCTCGGGCGCTACATTCTCTCCGGCGACTTTCTTCGGCTCCAGATTCACTAAAGAAAATCGATATCCGCCGTAATTAGCGTCTGCCGGCAAATTCATTGCCGCTGGTGCGGGGGTGCCAATCACCAGCAATGCTTCCGGCGTGCCGGGCTGGCTGACTTTAAAACTCACTGTTGCCTGCCCTGCCCAAACACAACGCGTATTTGGCGGGCAACGACTATCAGTAACCTCGGTCACCTCTATCGTCATGCCCTGTTTGGCAAGCTTGGTTGCTTGGCGATAGCTCAGTATGATCGTCGTTGGCGCAACGTCAGACAAGGCAGAAGTGGCGGTGGCGGCGGGGGGGGCAACTGAAGCAGCTTTTTTATCGTTCATGTCAGTAGCAGGAGTAGCGCTGCAAGAAATTGTGGATAAGAGCAAACCAGCCATAGCAACACTGGTAACTAAACCTTGCACATTAGTTTGTGAGCGAGTTTTTAAGCGAGATACTATTTGAAGAGGCATTTCATATTCCTAGATGTCGGCTGTATTAATCAATGCTAAAAAATAGCGGCGTATTACAAAAATGATCGGCGTACACAAAGAAGAAATTCTGTAGCGAAACTGGAGCAAAACCAAAGTAAAGCATGAATAAGCCACCACACTACCACAAGCCAAACTCATTGCAAATTCAACATGACTAGGTTTGTCTAAACATCAACAGGCGCAAACACATACGTCAACCCATAGTCGAAAAATGGTTATCGCAAAACATATTTGGTCTTTTACTTTATGCTGGCGACAAATTAAGATTATTTTCAAAAGAAATAGTCTCACTAGGAGTTACGAAAAAAGCCTGCAGCAGTAGCGCCCACGTGCATCATCAAAAATACGCCTGCATGAACCTGCATGTGCACGCATATGACGAAGAAGCACAGGCTCGCTGAGGCAGTTTAAGTAAGTCCTGATAACGATAAAAACCTCAATGCTCAGCAACGGCCAATCAACATTCTGGCACCAGCGGGCATAGTCTTAAAAAGATAGAGAACCCTATGCGTATTTTTAAACGAATCACCTCTGCATTAGCCCGAGCCATCCAGCTCAAACAAAAAACGTACTTAGCTATTTGTACGGCCAGTTTGTTGGCCTTAACGCTGGGCTGGAGCACCCCAGGTATCGCCGCAGATTTACATTTACGTGTAGGTCTGGCTGCGGACGTAACGTCCTTCGATCCGCATTATTTAAATAGCGGCCCGAATAACGCATTCGCTTTCCATATTTTTGATGCTTTGGTCAATCTGGATAGCAATGGCCAACTGGTTCCCGGCTTGGCAACCTCATGGAAAGCGATTGACCCACTGACATGGGAATTCAAATTGCGCCATGGAGTCAAGTTCCACAACGGCACAGAGATGACTGCAGAAGACGTCATTTTCTCACTTGATCGCCCCGCCACTATCCTCAATAGCCCCGGCTCATTTACCAGTTACACCAAACAAATTATCAGCAAACAAGCGGTTGATGCTTACACGGTACGCTTGAAGACTGCGACCCCATACGGCCCCTTGCCTTTAGATGTTAATTCGATTTTTATCGTGTCAAAAAAAGTCGCACAAAATGCCAGTACAGACGACTTTAATACAGGCAAAGCGCTGATCGGTACCGGGCCATTTAAATTCGTTAGCGCCAAGCGTGGTGATCGTATTGAACTGGTACGCAATGACAATTATTGGGGCGAAAAACCTCATTGGGACAAAGTGACTTTGCGCATACTGACCAGCGGCGCACCCCGTGTAGCAGCCCTGCTGGCGGGCGATGTAGATGCAATTGAAAGTGTGCCACCCGCCGATTTACCTAAATTAAAAACGAACGTCAAAGTTAAATTAGAACAAAAAATTTCTTGGCGTACGATTTTTTGGGCGCTCGATCAACAAGCCCATGTGTCTCCTCATATCACGGATAAAGCAGGCAAGCCTTTAACCACCAATCCACTACACGATATCCGCGTGCGCAAAGCAATTTCTAAAGCGATTAATCGCCAGGCCTTAAGTGACCGCGTTTTAGAAGGTTTGGCAGTACCTGCTTCTAACATCGTAGCGCCAGGCATTTTGGGGTATGACGATACCGTTAAGGTCGAAGCTTACGACCCCGAAGGAGCAAAAAAATTACTGACAGAGGCTGGTTATCCCAATGGTTTTAATATCACTCTGCATGGCCCGAATAATCGCTATATCAATGACGAACAAATAGTACAAACCGTGGCGCAATTTTTAAGCAAAATCGGCATACAAGCCAAAGTAGAAACGATGCCGCTGGCGGTATATTTCCCCAAAGCCTCCAAGGGCGAATTCAGTATTGCCTTGTTAGGCTGGGGCAGCGTGGCAGGTGATTTTGCTTTGCGGACTTTGCTCGGAACAGCAAATCCAGAAACAGGCTGGGGCAGCTGGAACTGGGGCAAATACAGTAATCCGGCACTGGATGAATTAATCCGTAGCTCCTTAGCATCAGTGGACGACACCAAGCGCCGTGATTTTGCTAAAAAGGCCATGGGCGTGGCTTTGCGCGATTATGCGGTTATCCCGCTCCATCATCAATATGCTACATGGGCGTTGCGAAAAGGCCTCAAATATGCAGCCAGAACAGATGAATTTACCTTTGCGCAGGAGTTCAAACCCGAGTAATTATCATTTTTTCCCCAAATAAGGAAAATTTATGTAAATAATTTACCCGTTTCTAAGCAGCAAGAGTATTTTAGGAGGTGTACCAGTTTTTTACTGCAAGCAAGACTACAAGATTCAGGATCGTAATCGATGTGCCAGCTACTTGGAATGAATTGCAATAATCCCGCCGAGATCACTTTCTCATTTGAAGGTTTCTCAGCGCGGGGCGGCCTTACCGATGAACATAAAGACGGCTGGGGCATCGCTTTTTATAACGACACTGGCTGCCGCCTGTTCACCGACCATTTATCATCGATCAGCTCACCGCTGGCAGAAATGATCAAACGCAATCCGATCAAATCCTGCAACGTCATCGCCCACATACGCAAAGCGACACAGGGCAATATCATCCTTGAAAATAATCACCCGTTTATGCGCGAGCTGTGGGGAAAATCTTGGATTTTTGCTCACAATGGCGATCTGAAAAACTTCCATCCAACGCTTAATGGCCTCAATGGTATATATCACCCGGTTGGTGAGACGGATAGTGAGCGTGCGTTTTGTTATTTAATGGAAGGTCTGCAGCAGCGCTTCCCTTCTGCCAATGCGGATGATCTGCCGCCGACAGAAGCTTTGTTCAATGCGATTACCGAACTGACCAAGTACATAGCCTCGCACGGCATATTTAACTTTATGTTATCTAATGGCGATGCTTTGTTTGCCCACTGCTCCACCAATTTGCATTACGTCGTGCGCGAGTATCCATTTTCTACTGCCGCACTGATCGACTGCGACAAGAGCATCGACTTCAGCAAGTTTAATAAACCCGACGACAAAATCGCTGTCATCGCCACCAAACCGCTGACATCGGACGAATCCTGGTCTGCCTTTCATCCGGGTGAATTAAAAATGTTTTTAGAGGGACATCCAACCAAAGACATCTTGATCTCCGCAGAGCTGTATGAAGTCGCTGAAGCACTTGATTAGCATTAGGACTTACGCAAAACCAGTCCAGCTGCGTTGAATCTGCTAGCCGTAAACTAATGTCTTCGTTGCTGCGCCTTGCCGGGACAATTTTGCGTAAGTCGTAGTATTTCGTTAGGTCTTTAAAATCCAAGATGAGTGTTAGTGAGTGACGCGCGTTGTTCTGCCGTTAGACAACAAGCGGATACGATCACCAGACCGGAACAGTTCATCAGCATCCTGAGTAATTGCCTTCATCTCACCATTATCGAGTCTGACGGTAATCTCCAGTCCCATGGATTTATTCATATTGCCTTCAACTTTTTGACCGATTAATCCGCCTGCAATCGCACCAACGATACCTGCTGCGATAGCACCGTTACCACCTCCTATACTAGAACCAGCAGCAATCCCACCCAGCGCCGCACCAGCGGCAGTTCCAACACCGCTTTGGCCTTTGTCTATCGTCACCTCACGAACGGATTCGACCACGCCCATTCGCACTGATTGTTCATTTTGTGTTTGTCCGGGACGGTATACGCTATTGGACGTTGGAGGCACAGCACAAGCGCTGAGAGCGAGGACAGTACTTAGAACGAGTAATTTTTTCACGACAATCTCCAAATAGGGTCACAAATAGGAATGCATATAAATTTTGATTTGCCTAAAACTTTAATCAGCATTTTTTTGACAAGCACCAAGGACAGTGGTTCCAATTTCTGAGAGATTTTGCCTTAAATTCGATTTAGGATTTGTGACAAATTAATACCGTATGTTAAAACGACGATATAGAAATCCGAGGACAAACAAAGGACCAATCAGCAAGAAACGAATATCGTCAAAAAATGACGGCTTTTTACCTTCAATTTTATGTCCGATAAATTGACCTATCCACGCCAGTACAAAAATACACAATGCAGATGGCAATACCCAGGAAGGTGGCAAAAAATATATAGTGCCTAACATGCTACTTGCCATAAAAACCATACCAATGGCAAATGGAATGGATAATGATGCATAATAAATAATAGAAAGCCATGCGACGCCTACCGCAGCTAATGGATGAATTGCCCATAGCAGTCCCAATATCGTCCAGACAATCACTGGGACGCAAACAAAATGAATGATTTCGTTGGTAGGATTTTGATGACTTTCCGCATATCGCGCTAACAGTTGTTCAACTGTTCTGGTATTGCTCTTAGATAAAGACTGAAAAGGCGTATTTAGTTCGTTCACAACGGTTCTCCTGGATATTATGATGATGAATTCCTAAGGTCTTTATGCCTTATCTATGATCATTTTAATCTTAATTTTTACCAAGAAAAATTATTTAGTCTAAGACCTATGACCATCCTATTATCAGGATTTCCGCCAGTAATTGATCATCAAACGCATACGTTAATATTGGGTAGTTTTCCGGGTGCAAAATCACTTGAAATACAACAATATTATGGCTATAAACATAACCAGTTCTGGCGTTTAATATCGTCCGTACTGCATGAGAATCTGAGCGTATTACATTATGAAGATCGCCTGCCACGTTTGCTAGCGCATGGTTTTGGTTTATGGGATGTGATTGATGCTTGCGATCGAGTGGGCAGTCTGGATTCGAATATCCGACATGCCAGAAGCAACGATTTTTCTTTTTTACGAGACCGATATCCTGCTTTAAAACTGATCGGATTTAATGGCAAGACTTCCGCTAAGTTTGAGTCTCAATTCTTAGCGGCAGGGTTTAATACAATCGTATTACCTTCTTCTTCACCAGCGTATGCTATCCGTACTTTTGAACAAAAGTTGGTTGACTGGAAGCAGTTATCTCGCTCGTCTGAGTAAAAACAAAAATGATAGTTGATTAAAAATAAAACTCGGACTAGCCGCCCGAGTTTTTCATCAATCGAATTTAACCCAGATTTTCCATTGGAACAGCGACAAGTGTGCCTTTGGCGAACTGACTGGCTAGACGCGACGACGACGCAAGCTGCATCTTGCTAGGAGGAGCAACAACGCCAGGCAGTTCGCCAAAGGGGCAATTGTCGCTGTAGCGTTTCCACTCAAATCGCGGTGGTGCTATCCCTCTGAAGACCGCACGCCGTCTGCGTTTTTTGCGAAGTGGTAGCGGTCCAATGGAAAATCTGGGTTTAACTTACCAAAGAATGACGCGCTTTTCCGGCGGCAAATACATCTTGTCACCCTGTTTGACATCAAACGCTTCGTAAAAGCCTGGCTGATTTACCATCGTTCCATTAGCACGAAATTGTCCAGGAGAATGAGGGTCAGTTTTCACTTGCACAATCTGTTGCTGATCGCGCATTTTGCTACGCCATACTTGACCAAAACCCATGTAAAAACGCTGGTCACCCGTAAGACCATCAATCACGGGTGCAGGCTTACCATTGAGCGATAATTTATACGCCTTAAACGCAATCGCAATGCCCGAGTTATCTGCGATGTTTTCGCCTAAGGTCAATTCACCGTTGACGTTATAACCAGGTAACGGACTATAGCTGTTGTATTGCGCAACTAGCATGTCAGTCTTGGTGGAGAAATTTTTACGATCTTCTTTCGTCCACCAATCACGCAAATTACCGTCACCATCAAATAGACTACCTTTATCATCAAAACCGTGACTGATCTCGTGGCCAATTACTGCACCGATTGCACCATAATTAACCGCATCATCAGCACCCATATCAAAAAATGGTGGCTGCAAAATAGAGGCCGGAAATACAATCTCATTCATACTCGAATTATAGTAAGCATTGACGGTTTGTGGTGTCATGCCCCATTCTTCCCGATCAATTGGCTTACCTAATTTATCGACACGACGCTGATATGAAAAGGTATTGGCACGCATCACATTGCCGACCAGGTCGCCATTTTTTATGCTCAGCGCAGAGTAGTCACGCCACTTATTTGGATACGCGATCTTAGGCGTAAATTTAGCAAGTTTGGCTTGTGCTTCTCTCTTAGTTTCTGGACTCATCCAGTCCAACGTATCAATACTTTGTTTGTAAGCGACCAACAGATTTTTAACCAATTCTTCCATGCGTATTTTGCGCTCAGCAGGAAAGTACCGGGCAACGTATTTCTTCCCAACCGCTTCACCCAAAGCAGATTCGACAACGGTAACCCCGCGTTTCCAACGTGGGCGCATTTCTGTCACACCCGTGATCGTGGTACCGTAGAAATCAAAATTAGCGTCTACAAAATTCTTGGATAAATACTCAGAATAGCTGCGCAATAATTGCCATTCAAAATAAGATTTCCATGTTGCCAAATCAGTTGTCTGTATCAATTGATTCAGACCCGTAAAGTAGCTAGGCTGACCGACGATGACATAATCCACCTTACTTGCGATACCTGCAGCACCTAGTGCCATTTGCCAGTCATAGCCTGGAGTAATCGTATCTAAATTTTTTATTTCTATCCGGTTATAGCGCTTGACTGGATCACGATTTTCCACCTTCGTCCACTGCACTTCAGCGAGGGCTGTCTCTAGTCCAATAATAGCCTTAGCGTTAGCTGCCGCATTTTTTTCACCGGCTAAACTTAGAATTTTTTCTATATGACGTTCGTACTTGGCTCGCACATCAGCCAGCTTGGTATCATCTTTCTTAAGATAATAATCACGATCGGGCAAACCTAGTCCGCCTTGGCTAATATGAGCCGCATATTTAGTAGAAGCACTGGCATCTTGTCCGACATAAATTGAGTACGGTGCAGCTACGCCGATCTGGTTCAGATGGGCAATCAATGCAGGGATAGCTTTTTTATTTTTGATGACGCGAATGTGCTGTAATTCTGCTGCCAATGGCTGATAGCTAAGTGCCTCTAGTTTTTTTTCATCCATATAACTGGCGTAAAAATCACCCATTTTTTGCTCTTCAGAACCGATCTTTTTATGCGTATCTTTTTGTGCCGCTTCGATCAAGTCACGCAGTTGTGGTTGCGTGTCGTCGCGCAATTTAGCAAATGCGCCCCAACTCGATTTGTCGGCAGGAATTTCTGTAGTTTTAAGCCATTTACCATTCAAGTAACTAAAAAAATCGTCCTGTACCCTGACAGAAGGATCAATATACTGAATATCAATACCAGAGCTGGTTGCAGAGCCAACGGGTTTAGCTGGTTCATCAGCGATTACAAGGTTGGAACATAGAGCCAATACACTTAATGTAACGCTACTTAAAGCAAAACTACGCAGAAGGTGTTTTTTCACGAATTAATCCCTGTCAAAAAAGAAAAATGGCAAATAGCCATTACAAAAATATAGCATGGGAATAACTTTCTCACAGTTCAAGTAACTATCTCTCTGTCCAAAATTGGTCTTGGCAAGGACTTACGCAACATTGCCACGACAGAGCTTGGCAACTAAGACCTTACTCTGGTCTGTAAAAAATCCGCTGATATTTCTATGTAGTTTTTTGTAAAGAGTAGAGATGAAATATTTTTTTATTCTCTGGACTAGGTAAAATACTTACATGCTAATCAAACGAAAATCCATAGAAGCCGAAGCCAACTATCGCTCCGGCCCCAGAGCTGCTGGTAGTACAGCACAAAAACCAGCACGTAAAGCCAAATTTGCCCCAATCACTTTGTCTGAACTGGATGGCGTGCGCTATCTGCATTTTGGTACGGAGTGGGTACAAGGTGCGATGCGCTTGCGCAAACCCGACTGGCTGGAGCTGGAATACGCGCAACAAATGATGGCCTGGATGTTGTTCGCCACCGACCCTAAGTACATTGTGCAATTAGGTCTGGGCACGGGTGCATTGACCAAATTCTGTTATCGCCAGTTTCCCATGGCGCGGATTACCGCAGTTGATCTGAACCCGGCTGTCATCGCCATTTGCGAAAGCATGTTTAAGTTGCCGGCCAATGATGAACGTCTTCATGTTGTTGAAATGGACGCCTTAGATTTTGTCAATGATCCGTCCAATGAAGGACAAATCGATATCATGCAAGTCGATTTATATGACGCGACGGCTAAAGGTCCGGTATTAGATACCGCAGAATTTTATGAAGCCTGCGCTGCTTGCCTGACACCAAACGGACTCTTAACGGTGAATTTATTTGGCGACCATCCAAGCTATGCTAAAAATTTAAAAGCACTACGATTTGTTTTTGATCGCGTACTTTGTTTGCCAGAAGTACACGATGGTAACGTCGTCGCTATTGCCTTCAAATCTGCCATCAAACTCGATTTTCCGGTACTGTATGAGCGTGCAGCAATCATCAAAGAAATCAGTAAACTCCCCGCAAAATCTTGGGTGGATGGATTAAAAGAAACCACAAAGTCCGCCTGAACATTGTCTAGATCGAGTAAAAAATGACTAAGTCGCCACAGCAATCTCTGAACATGCAGCAAATTTTCACATGGTTGATGGCAGACGGTATTATCCTCAAGGAAAATGCAAAGGCAGAATTCAATAGCGCCCAAGCGATTCTGAGAAATGGTCCTGCAGCGATGCACACGCTAACAGCAATCGCGCAGGCCAAGCTGCACTCGGTTAAAAAACCAAACCAGCAATTAACTTTGGATTGGCTAACAGAGTGGACTGCGCACAAGGTTCAGTTACCTTTTTATCGGATTGATCCTCTAAAAATTGACTTCACCAAAGTATCTGATGTGATGTCGTCCAACTACGCGACTCGCTTCAATATTTTGCCCGTAGAATCCACTCTGGACAGCGTCACGATTGCGACTACAGATCCTTTTAATACCGAGTGGCAGCCAGAAATTGCCAAAATCACGCGTAAAGAAATCCGTTTAGTGCTCGCCAACCCGCTCGATATTTCTCAGTATATTGCGCAATTTTTCTCATTAGCGAAATCAATTAAAGACGCTAAAAAAGCCAGCAAAAATGACCTTTCACTCAGAAGTAATTTTGAACAACTAGTCGAGCTAGGTAAGGCTAATAAGCAAGTCGACGCCAACGATCAGCACATCATCAATATTGTTGACTGGCTCTGGCAATTTGCATTTGATCAACGCGCCTCCGATATCCACCTCGAACCCAAGCGTGAAATGGCCTTAATCCGTTTTCGGATCGATGGTGTACTGCATCAGGTGTACCAAGTCCCTGCAGCGGTTATGATTGCGATGACTGCGAGGATCAAATTGCTGGGACGTATGGATGTGATTGAAAAACGCCGGCCACAGGATGGTCGTATCAAAACCCTTACCGCTGACGGACAAGAGGTCGAGCTCCGTTTATCCACATTACCAACGGCGTTTGGTGAAAAAGTGGTAATGCGTATTTTTGATCCGGAAGTGGTGGTAAAGACCTTACCAGAACTGGGTTTCCCACCACTGGACGCTGGTCGCTGGGATCAGCTCACGAGTAAACCGCATGGAATTATTTTGGTCACTGGTCCAACCGGCTCTGGCAAAACCACAACGCTCTACACCACCTTAAAAGCCCTCGCCACTTCAGATGTGAATGTCTGTACGGTAGAAGACCCGATCGAAATGGTAGAGCCTTCTTTCAACCAAATGCAGATACAACCATCGATTGACCTGAACTTTGCCGATGGCGTGCGCGCTCTAATGCGGCAAGATCCCGATATCATTATGGTGGGTGAGATCCGTGATTTACAAACGGCTGAAATGGCCATCCAGGCAGCATTGACCGGGCATCTGGTGCTATCAACCTTACATACCAATGACGCGCCATCCGCCATTATGCGTCTGCTGGAATTAGGCGTTCCCTATTATCTACTGGAGGCAACCATCATCGGGATTCTGGCGCAACGACTGGTGCGAACGCTATGCTCGCATTGCAAATCAGGTGATGGTGAAATAGCTGATGCTGTCTGGAAAAGTCTGACCGAAGAATGGAACCTACCAAAACCGACAACAATTTATCGACCAGTAGGATGCCCTGAGTGTCGCTTGACAGGCTACAAAGGTCGTACCGGCTTATATGAATTGTTGACTGTAACGCTGCCATTCAGCAAACTCATCAAAGAAGAGTCAGATATTCATGCACTGAGAAAGCAGAGCATTGCAGATCAGATGAAACCTTTGCGTATCGCAGGTGCTTATAAGATTATCGAGGGACTCACCACCGCAGATGAGGTATTAAAAGTAACTTCATCATTGATTTAAATAGCGAACTGACGCAAAACTATCCAAGCTGGGTTGCAAGCTCTATCCGGAACAATCTTGCGTGAGTTTTAAATACTGCTTGGCTAATATAATTATCAGACAAATTATTGATAAACTCAGCAATAGAGCAATATATACTCCACGTAGGTATATATTGATCGTCTATATATTTAATGGTCAGAACGGCATATTTAAAAAAAATAATGGGGAGTATATTTATTCTCTATAAAATATGTGACACAAATATCGCTCTGGGTGCTCGAAGTTTTGAATATTTCTCAGCTCTCGACCGCGGAAAATACTGATAACAAATACGCTAAAAGAATAAGCAAAAATAAATAGAAGTTCATAGCAACATCACCGCCAAGGAATCCCAATGCAGGTTGCTGTAAAACGCATGTCTGACGGTCTAAGATCCAGCTTATTGCTCCAAATTTTATGTTTGACTTTGGTGTATGCCATATTGGGACGCTTGTCTCTGCTTCTAGCGATTCCTCCTGGTTATGCCGTTGCGATCTACCCACCAGCAGGTATTGCGCTCGGCATAATTCTGACCCGAGGATATCGTCTGCTACCTGGCGTTGCACTGGGTTCACTGATTGTGAACTTGCTCATCGCTTGGGAACCAGCTCACAAGATTACAAGCAACAATTTGCTGCTTGCCACAGTACTAGCCAGCGGCGCTTGTATGCAGGCTTTCCTCAGTAGCTATCTAGTTCAAAAACAATTAAATAAGCAATTACAGAAACATACAAAGAAACCAATACAGTTCAGCAATGAACTTGCATTAGATACCGATCAGGATATTTTTACCTTTTTTATCATGGGTGCAGTTTTAGGTTGTCTGGTTAGCGCTAGCTGGGGTGTAATCGCTCTCTATGGATTTGGGATCATATCCTTATCCGATATCAGCAGTCATTGGCTGACATGGTGGATAGGCGATACTTTGGGAGTTTTGATTACCACGCCACTCATCCTGATTTTGTTTGCCAGACCAAGAGAAATTTGGCAATTCAGACGCTACGGAGTCATGCTCCCTTTGGTTATTTGTCTGATTACTGTCATCATCGCCTTCGTTTTTATCCGTAACAGAGAAGACCAAAAACAGCGACTTGAGTTCCGTTTGGAAGCAGAGAGAATTAGCCAGAAACTACAAAATAACCTTAATGCGCATGCAGATGCGGTCAAAGATTTAGAACGCCTGTATTCAGCATCAGAAAAAGTATCCCGCACTGAATTCCATATTTTTACTGAACATCCGCTCACCACACTAAAAGAAATTACTGATCTGCTTTGGGTGCCTAGAGTGCTACGCGCGGATAAAACGAAGTTTGAAGAATCCGTATTACGTGAAGGCTTTATCAGCTTCCAAATTACTGAAAAAAATAGTAACGGAAAAACTGTCCCCGCAGAAGACCGTGAGGATTACTTCCCTATCACCTACATAGAGCCATTTGAAAACGGTAAAAGAGTATTTGGTTTTGACATGGGCAGCACCGCCATCAGGCGCAATGCGATAGAAGAAGCGCGAGATAGCGGCAAACTTGCCGTCACCGATCCCCTGGTACTTCTGTCGGGGGACGACAAGTATTTTTCCGTCTTGTTATACGCACCTATTTATGCACGGGGCAAGTCCGTGACCAATATACAAGAAAGACGTGACGCATTTCGGGGTACCGCAGTCAGCGTTGTAAGAATAAAAAATCTGGTCGGTGATTTATTGAATGAAGAAAAAAAAGCCAATCTCTTACTTGAATTTTATGACCTGTCTTACCCTGGAAGTAATGGTGTTTTTTATGACTCAATCAAAGTCATCGACGCCGCTCATGTTTTCCAATCCACGATTGATTTTGGTAGTCGACAATATGCGTTTCTGGCGCAACCATCAGCGACCTATTGGGCGGCTCATACATCATGGATCACCTGGTTCACCAAATTTGGCAGCTTACTGTTTTCCGCCTTATTAGCTGTTTATGTACTGGTAGCGACCGCACATACTTTTAATGTAGAAAAATTAGTCGCGCAACGCACCAGTCAACTGCATGAAAGTGAAGCCCGCTTGCGTGCCATCTTAGCCAATGCCGCAGAGGGGATCATCACAACAGATGCGCACGGACTAATCACATCCGCCAATCAATCCGCAGAGATATTGCTCGATTATTCAACAGGTGCATTATTTGGACGTAATATTCTGGAGCTTTTCCCAGAAGTAGAATCAGCCACTTTTTTAGCAGCCTATCTGAATGACCATATAGAATCTGACATGACAGGCGACAACACCATCAGCACCGCCACAGCGGCACGTAAAGAAGTGGTCGCTAAAAAAAGAACTCATGAAGAAATTCCGCTAGAACTAGCGATGGCTAAAGTAGCGTTAGGAACACAAAATTTAGTGGTTTTAATTTTGCATGATTTGTCTGAACGAAAACGCATAGAAAAACTTAAAAGCGAATTTGTCTCCTCTGTATCGCACGAGTTACGTACACCACTCACCTCCATCCGTGGTGCACTTGGCTTGTTGGCGGGTGGTGTTGGCGGAGGATTGTCAGATCAGGCAAAAACTTTAGTCACGATGGCAAACAACAATGCTTCTCGCCTGACCTTGTTGATTAATGATTTGCTGGATTTTGAAAAATTAGAATATGGCGGTATCCAATTCAATATAGAAAAAATTATCTTGCGTGACCTAGTCAAACAAAGCATTGAAGCGAACCAGGGATATGCTCAAAACTTCTCCATCAAAATGCAGTTTTTCTACGAAGCCTCACCAGCGTCGATGGTCAGTGTTGATACCCAGAGATTAATGCAAGTATTGTCCAATTTACTTTCAAACGCGATCAAATTTTCCCAACAAAATGGCGTAGTAGAAATTCATATCCGTCAGATTGCAGATTGGGTCAGACTAGAAGTTGTGGACTTTGGGATTGGAATTTCTGCGGACTTCCAAAAAAACATTTTCCAAAAATTTAGTCAGGAAGACGCTAAAGCAACCCGTAAATATGCGGGCACTGGCTTGGGACTGAGCTTGTCTAAGTCAATGATAGAAAAGATGTCTGGCAAAATTGGCTTCTATAGTGTGGAGGGTCATGGCTCCACTTTTTACGTTGAATTACCGTTGGCGTCGTAGTGCCTTTGAATGCACTATTCTCTGCATCAGACTATCCGGTTAAAGATAATTTTTTCGCAGCTCTTACGTGAAGTATTCGCTTCAAAATTTCTCTTTTCTACATCTCCTTCAATACCCATTTCAAGCACCTACTCCAGAAATTTGCTAAGCCGCTCGACTTTATATTTTGATCAAAATATGGTTACAGTAATGTCATCGCGCTGTCATAGCAGCACTTTATATTTGCTGCCTTCGCAGTATTTTTTTGTCAATACTGTGATATTTTTGCTAGCGCTTATTCTTAAGCTCATTTCTTAAGAATAAGTTTCCCCTCCCCCCTAACATTCGTTTTAGGAGAATCACATGTTGAAGCTTTTCATTAAAACTGTAGTGAGCTTGATTGCTGTCGTTGCCATCAATACAGCGGCGCAAGCGCAGACGTACGACTATTTTTTGTTGGCAGCACAGTGGGAACCAGGATTTTGCGCAACTAGTAGCGGCAATTCTGAATGTGCCAATTTAAAAGGCAGCTATGCGGCAAGTAACTTCTCTCTGCACGGTTTATGGCCTAATGACTACACCGGAACGCAACCGTTTTATTGTGGAGTATCGCAGAAAGAAATTAATTTAGATAAGTCCAGTACATGGTGCCAAATGGATGCTTATGGTGTCACCGCAGCAGGCTTTAAAAAACTGACGCCGTATATGCCGGGCGTTGCAGAATGTCTGGATAAGCATGAGTATTACAAACATGGATCTTGCTCTGGCATGGCGACACCAGATGCATTTTGGGGTGCGGCAGAGCAATTAGTACAAGGTCTAAACAGCACAAGCTTTAACAGTTTTATACAAACGCATTTGGGTCAATATGTCACTCGTGCACAAATGTTAACCGCGTTTGATAATGCTTTCGGTAGCAATACACACACGGCAGTGTCATTGAAATGCGTCACAAGTGGCGGTAAAAATTATTTTACTGAAGCGTGGATTTCGATCAATAAAGACCAGTTGGCACAATTCCCTAGCGGCTCGTCTTTAGTCCTGGATGGAAATGTTGCCAGCACTTGTCCTAAATCGAATATCTATATTGTGAAGCCATAATTTATTTTGTCGTAATTAGAGTTACGACATCGTTTTATGTTGGAATGAAACAGATGCTCCGGTTCATTCCAAATACGTTCTTATAAATGAATATGTCCCGCTCTGTTTAAAGCGGGACATATTTTTTTAGAACATTGACCGTCACACTAATTCGGCATGCAGCTTAGTTTTGATTCAGCGCATTCTCATCATGTTTACGCTCGGACTTATCACGGTTCAATGTTTTTCCATCATATTTCACAGCTTGCTGATCACGTGCAACACCAGCCGTATTTCCGGCAGCTTGATCCGCCACTAAATCCTTACGATCACGATTTAAATCATGGCGATCATGTACGACGGCAGTTTGATCACGGTTGATATCTTTCTCTGCATGGCCAGCCTGGCGTGCCGAGTTATAGACACCGTTAGCAGCGTCTTGTTTGTCTTTTGACAGATTGCTGCGGTCGGCATTCAGATGCGCTTTTTCACGACCGACTTGTCTGCTGTCTAATTTCAATGCAGTTTGATCACGTTGGATTGCCGCTTGATTACCATTGGCTTCCGCTGCATTAAGATCTTTTTTGTCGCGGGCAACATCATGGCGATCATGCGTTAAATCAGTCTTGTCGCGATGTACATCAGCGCGATCATGATGTTCGGCTTTTTTATCGCGCTGTACGTTGGTTGCAGTATCTGCAAAACTTGGGCTGCTATATAAACCAAGCATGCCAACAGTGAGGATTGCTGTGAACAGTGTGGATGTAGCGAGGCGATTTTTTTTCATGATTTTTCTCTTTTCATGTTGAGTGGGTAGTGCTCATAAAAACGCGGGCTGGCATGGGATCGTTGACCCGATCCGGTTTGAACACTGTAAGAAGTGCAACAAACTGAAACAAGAAATGCGTATGTTCAAGTTGCGTAGATTGCTTAGCAAAGGTTCACAATCGCAAAAGAATAAAGTACAGTCTGCGTTCGATCGCTGTTCATCAAGAAGAAACGTATGAGCCTGAAATCAACTGAACTGCTGCGCCCGGTAAAAGTAACGGTAAAGCGCGGTGCTATACCAACTGACGAAAAAATCTATAACTCTGTACTAAAAGCCGTCATGAGTCAGCGCTTGCCGCCGGGTACAAAGATGACTGAAACCAGTCTTTGTGAACTTTTTTCTGTCAGCAGAACGGTGGTAAGAAAAGCGCTACAACGACTAGCGCATGACCATATTCTTGAGATGCGACCCAACCGGGGCGCCATCGTGGCGCAGCCAACTCATCAGGAAACTCGCGACATCTTCGCCGCTCGCAGAGCAATAGAGGCAGCGATTGTGCCCCTGGCGATTAACCGTGCGACACCTTTGCAAATAGCCAGATTAAGACAATTAATTATCGACGAACATCATGCTTATCACACACAAGACTACCCAAAGTGGATACGTCTTGGAGGCGATTTTCACGTCTTGCTAGCGGAAGTCGCCGGTAACACTGTGCTAATCCGTTTTTTGCAAGAACTGGTTTCTCGCTGTTCGCTAATTATTGCGTTATACCAATCGCCAGAGACGAATACCTGCCCTAACGATGAGCATAGTCGTTTGATTGATGCGATTGCCGCAGGTGACGTGACGCTGGCATGCCAGTTAATGGATCAGCATTTGTTAGATATAGAGAATGCTCTACAACTCAAAGATGAGGAGCCAGAAATTAACTTAGCCGAAATATTGGAAATCAGCTGATGGTTCGCTAAATGATCACTTAAAAATTGAAACCACTTAGATCACTTTCTATTGTGTCTTATATTTATTTAGTCCTGATCGAACACTTATCTGCATCCAGAGAGATCTTTGAACAATTGTATACAATTGTTTTTTCCATAAAATCATTCTTCTTCAAGAATATTTTCTCTTTGCACCAAAATCAAACAATAAGTAAGCCTTACTTGGTCTAAATTGATGCGGACTCTAATTATCTGAATGCCTGAATCGATAAAATTTTAGATTTAAGTGAAGAAAATTTAGCAAGCCAAATGTAGTTTGGCGAATAAAAATACAACTAACTTGTATACATTTTTTAGTTTTCATTTATTTTCCTCCCCAATTCTGGCATGCTATTTGCCTATATAAAATTAACTTGTGGTTGCACAATAAAAAGCGCGAAACGAGTAAAAAAGTTTTTTTACTTATAAAAAAGTGAGGGTTGGGAAATGAGCAAGAAATCGAAAACTTTGCGTCGGTTAAACCGAACGCGCGGAATGATGTTGACACTAGTCGCATTGCCGTTTGGTTGTGCAATGGCACAAACAGCGGTGCCAGCAGACCCAGTGAAGGCACCAGGACAATTAGAAATTGTTACCGTAACTGCCGAGCGTCGCCAAGAAAATATGAAAGATGTTCCAAGCTCCATCTCGCAATTGCGTGGAGAAAAATTGGACGTTCTGACATCTGGTGGCGGCGATATTCGCTTGTTGGCAGCTAAAGTGCCAAGTTTGAATATTGAGTCATCTAATGGCCGCACTTTCCCACGTTTTTATATCCGTGGTTATGGTAATACCGATTTCAGTACATTCGCTTCCCAGCCAGTTTCTTTGATTTACGACGACATCGTGCAAGAAAATGCTGACTTAAAAGGCTTCCCGATTTTTGATCTGGCCGGCGTTGAAGTTTTGCGCGGGCCACAAGGTACTTTGTTTGGACGTAACACACCAGCCGGTGTAGTTAAGTTTGACTCAGCCAAACCAATCCTGAACCGCACTGAAGGCTACTACAGCGTATCTGAAGCTACCTACAACACGGTCAACGTTGAAGGCGCCGTCAATGCGCCAATCAACAAAGAATGGGCAATGCGTTTTTCGATGTTAGGTCAACATCGTGACAATTTTGTGGATAACACATTCACTGGTCAAAAGAAATCTCTGGAAGGTTATAACGAGAACGCAGAACGTCTTCAGTTTTTGTATGCCCCTAACACGACCTTCAATGCACTGTTCAATATTCATGCCCGCGATACTGATGGCAGTGCCCGCTTATTCCGCGCCAATATCATCAAAAAAGGTAGCAACGATCTGGTCGATGGTTTTGACCCAGACAAGATTGCTACTAACGGCAAAAACTACCAAACTTTGCGCACCAACGGCGCGAGTGCACGTTTAACCTGGAATCTGGACGGCATCAAACTGTTCTCCATCACGGGTTATGAAGCTATTGGCAGCTATTTCAGCCGTGGCGACATTGACGGTGGTAATCCAACTGGACCTGGTTTCATTCCTTTCCAATCAGAGACTGGTGGCGGCATCCGCAATCATCGCCAACTCACGCAGGAGTTCCGCGCAGAATCTAAGAATGTCGGCCCTCTGAACTGGCAAGCAGGTTTGTACTACTTTAATGAAGGTACAACCGGTTTCAGTAACGGCTATAACAGTACGACTGGTGCTCAAACTAGCGCCGTTAATAGCCGCCAGGAAAATGATGCATGGGCGATGTTTGGCTCACTCAATTACGATTTGACAGACCAGATCAAATTACGTGGCGGCTTACGCTACACCGAAGATAAAAAATATTTCAATGCCAATGTAGTAGGTTCAATAGGACCTAGTGCAGTGCAAGAATCTGCTTCCAAAGTAAGCTGGGATGCAAGTGCAGCCTATGCATTGAATAAAGATATCAATCTATATACCCGTATCGCCACTGGCTTTAGAGCACCGAGTATTGCAGCACCGTCGACGACAGTACCAATCACCGTTGCCAACGCAGAAACCATCTTATCTGCCGAAGTTGGTATCAAGGCAGATCTGTTTAACCGCCGCGCGCGTGTTAATGCCAGTATCTATGATTTTGATATCAAAAATCAACAGTTGACTGCAGTCGGTGGGCAATCAAATACCACCATGTTGCTGAACGCAGCCAAAACAGTGGGGCATGGTGTGGAAGTTGATTTTGAAGCCTTGCTGACAGATAGATTGCGTGCAACTCTGGGGGGTAGCTACAACTTTACAGAAATTCAAGATCCAAATCTGGCCGTCGCTAAATGTGCTGCGTGTACGATTACCGATCCAATCAATTCAGCTAATCGTGTCTTGATTAACGGAAATCCTTTGCCACAAGCACCAAAATGGATTGCTAATGCAACACTGCGCTATGGCATCCCGATGAGTGACGATAGTGAGTTGTTTTTCTATACCGACTGGTCTTATCGCAGCAAAATCAACTTCTTCCTTTATGAAGCCAAAGAATTCACTGGCAAACCATTGGTCGAAGGCGGCTTACGCGTTGGATATAGCTGGAAAGACGGCAAATATGAAGTAGCCGCTTATTCCCGCAATATCACCAACACAGTACGTGTAACCGGCGGTATTGACTTCAATAACCTGACTGGCTTTATCAACGAACCACGCATCTTTGGTGTCCAGTTCAAGGGTAATTTCTAATAGAAAATTGCGTCATACTGCATAACTGATTGCATGTATGGCGCATCTTTTTCAATAGAAAACTGATATTTTATTTTTGATTATGTTGGGAGAAGCGGTAACGCTCCCAGCATTACTCTGAGCTAGTAAGCACTGCCCTCTCAAGCACTTCAACTCCCTGCATCAAACAACGATATTTTTGGTACACGTAGCTACCAACGCACCATATCTGGTCTGACTTCTGATATTTATTCGAGCCTCAACACATGATTGGCGCACCGGCAAGGTGGACTATTCTTTTGGTAATTGAAAAAATATCGATTTAATATACTCCCTCCTATTTTTACGTAATATCGCTTATTGTCCAATGATTCTATGGACAAATAAATATACTAATTAGGGGTATCTATAACTGTCGTGATTAATGGTCTAGCTTTAATGAGATAAATATCAGCTATCTTGCCCATAAATAGAATTTTAAGATCATCGACAGTACAAAATAAAAGCCCTTGATTCTCACGAGGAAAATCAAGGGCTTGCTACATAGAACGATCTAGTGCAACAAAGCACTGGATGAGTTTTACATATTTTCGATCATTACATCGCCAAAGCCGGAGCAAGATACTTGTGTTGCGCCTTCCATCAAACGTGCGAAATCGTAAGTAACTTTCTTCACAGTGATCGCTTTTTCTGTAGCGCTGATCAACAGATCCGCCGCTTCAGCCCAACCCATGTGACGCAACATCATTTCTGCGGACAAGATCAATGAACCTGGGTTCACATAATCTTTACCGGCATACTTAGGCGCTGTACCGTGAGTGGCCTCAAACATCGCGATAGAGTCAGATAAATTAGCGCCTGGAGCAATACCGATACCACCAACTTGTGCAGCTAATGCATCAGAGATGTAATCGCCGTTCAGATTCAATGTTGCGATCACACTGTACTCCGCCGGACGCAACAAGATTTGCTGCAAGAACGCATCAGCGATGGAATCCTTGACGATAATATCTTTACCCGTTTTTGGATTCTTGAACTTACACCATGGACCGCCATCGATCAATTCTGCGCCGAATTCTTTTTGTGCCAAAGCATAAGCCCAATCACGGAAGCCACCTTCGGTGTACTTCATGATGTTGCCTTTGTGGACGATCGTTACGGATGGCTTGTCGTTGTCGATCGCGTACTGGATCGCTTTACGTACCAAACGCTCAGTACCTTGACGGGATACTGGTTTAACGCCAATACCTGAGGTATCTGGGAAACGGATTTTTTTAACGCCCATTTCGTCTTGCAAAAACTTGATCAGTTTTTTAACTTGATCAGAGCCTTCTTGGAATTCAATACCCGCATAGATATCTTCCGAGTTTTCGCGGAAGATCACCATGTCAGTTTTTTCTGGCTCACGCACTGGGGATGGCACGCCTTTGAAGTAGCGAACCGGGCGCAAGCAGACATATAAATCTAACTCTTGACGCAGCGCCACGTTCAGGGAACGGATACCGCCGCCAACTGGTGTAGTCAATGGGCCTTTGATAGAAACGACATAGTCTTTCAAGACTTTTAGGGTTTCTTCTGGCAACCAGACATCAGGACCGTATACTTTTGTCGATTTTTCACCAGCGTAGATTTCCATCCAGCTAATCTTACGCTTGCCGCCGTAAGCTTTAGCTACAGCAGCATCCACCACTTTGATCATGACAGGGCTGATATCTACACCAGTGCCATCACCTTCAATGAACGGAATAATTGGATTATCTGGAACGTTTAACGAGAAATCAGCATTGACGGTAATTTGCTTACCTTCGGCAGGAACTTTAATATGTTGATACATCTTTTTCTCCGTAGATTGGGGCGATTAAGCGGATCGCGCTTCGCTCGTAACAAGCCTTGTTGGCCGAATATACATATTCAAGTAAATACAAATATAAAAATGCAAATAAATTTATTCTAAATTTACTCCGAATGTACTCTGAATGTACTCTTATATAAGACACAAGACTACCATTTCGTATTATGCACTAGTATTTTACTAGATGCCATCACTTTGCAATACTAGGCATACGCAGATTATCATAGCGCCATGAAACTGATATTACTCAATAAACCTTACGACGTGATGTGCCAGTTCTCGGCGCATCCAACGCGCCAGACATTAGCCGACTATGTCGATGTACCGAATGTCTACCCTGCTGGACGCCTTGACGCAGATAGCGAGGGGCTTGTATTGCTTACCGATAACGGGAAGTTACAACATTCGATTAGCCATCCAGATTTAAAACAGGCTAAAACTTACTTGGTCCAGGTCGAAGGTCAGCCGTCACCAGAATCATTGACGAAGTTAAGAAATCCCCTGGATTTAGGCGATTTTGTCACCAAGCCATGTCAAGTTAAGCATATTTATGAACCAGACTGGCTATGGGATCGCACCCCGCCAATACGATATAGGGAGGATAAGCCTACGAGCTGGCTCAGCATAAGCTTAACGGAGGGGAAAAATCGGCAAGTGCGACGCATGACAGCCGCAGTTGGTCTGCCAACTTTAAGATTAATACGCAGTGGAATTGCCAATTTCACACTAGAAAGTCACGCACTAATGCCAGGCTCATGGCAAGAAGTCAGTGCAGAATGGCTGGCGCGCATAAAATCAGGAAATCTTGGAAATCGTAGCTAAAGAATGAGATTTTAAGGACGCAAAAAAACCGCAATAATTTATTGCGGTTTTTTATTCATTACTGACTTTATAATTAACTCGTTAATATTATCAAAGACAATACCAAAAAACCAATTATCGCTTAAATATTAAGCAGACAAAGCCTTCAAAGCGGAAGCCAAACGGCTTTTATGACGAGCTGCTTTGTTTTTGTGAATGATTTTTTTATCTGCGATGCGATCAATCGTCGAAACGGAAGTTTGGAAGATTGTAGTTGCAACAGCTTTATCACCTGCTTCAATCGCTTTACGAACAGCTTTGATTGCTGTGCGCAGCGTCGAGCGCAGGCTGGAGTTGTGTGCGTTTTGTTTTACTGCTTGACGAGCGCGCTTGCGTGCTTGTGCGGTATTTGCCATGAGATTTCCTAAACGTGGTCGAGAGCGACGGGTTCAAAGTGAACTCACAAATTTCCACGCCGCATAATTCTGTACAGCTTTGCAGTGTAACTGTTTTTTCAAAAGTTGGCAAGCATCTCACTGGATTGACCTGAATTCCCTGCATTTTTGCTGATAGTTAATAGAAACAATAACAAACAATGAAAGAATTGTTGTATTCATCCCCAAAGTGTCGTTCTGTATCTGGGAATCATCACAAAATATTGACACACTAAGCACCTAAGCTCACTTATTTATTTGAAGGACTTCTTATGCAATGCACGCCCATCACACTTCAAGGTCGCCATGTTAGCTTAGAACCATTGCATCAAGAACATTTTGCTGAGATTCAGGCGGCAGCGGCTGACGGTGAATTATGGAAGCTATTTTTCACCTCGGTACCTAGCCCAGAAAACACGCAAAACTGGCTTGATCTTGCGTTAGAAATGCAAGATCAAAAAAAGGCAATTCCTTTTGTGATCAGGGAAAAACAGACTGGCCAGATCGTCGGTTCTACACGTTACTGCAATATCGATCATAATAATAAACGCTTAGAAATCGGTTACACCTGGTACGCCAAGCGAGTGCAAAGAAGCGCGATCAATACCGAGTGCAAGTTGCTATTGCTGTCACATGCGTTTGACATGCTTGAGTGTATCGCCGTTGAGTTTCGCACGGACTGGTTTAACCGTCGCTCGCAAGCAGCAATTGAGCGTCTAGGGGCGAAACGAGACGGCGTATTACGTAACCACACGATTTTGCCAGATGGACGGATTCGCGACACGGTGGTGTATAGCATCCTGCAAAACGAATGGGCTGGCGTAAAACAGAATTTGCAGTACATGCATGAAAAATATCAGGGCGGTAGTTAACTAATTTAATTAATACGCCGATTGCAGTAAACCTAAACCAAGATTTGCAGGAGCCAGCCGTGCTGATTGATTTTTTTTACACTCTTAAAGATGCAAAAATTCCTGTTTCGATCAAGGAATTTCTGACGCTGCTCGAAGCGCTGGACAAAGGATTGATTAGCATGTCGATGGATGATTTTTATTTTCTGTCCCGCACGATTATGGTTAAAGACGAAGCGTATTACGACAAGTTCGACAAAGCCTTCGGTCTTTACTTTAAAGGAATAGAAACGATTTTTGAAAAGAATCCTGAAATTCCTCTGGAATGGTTAGCCAAGCGCATGGAGCGCGAACTAACGGATGAGCAAAAAGCAGCGCTAGAAAAATTTGGCTACGACAAGCTGATGGATCGCTTGCAAGAATTACTCAAAGAACAAAAAGAACGCCACGAAGGCGGCAATAAATGGATAGGTACTGGCGGCACATCACCGTTTGGTAATGGCGGACAAAATCCAGAAGGCATACGCATCGGCGGCAAAGGCGGCAACCGCACTGCCGTCAAAGTATGGGAAGCGCGCGCCTTCCGCGATTACGATGATGAGCGCGAACTCGGCACACGTAATATCAAAATCGCCCTGCGTCGTTTGCGCAAATTTGCCCGTCACGGAGCAGAAGATGAGTTAGCACTGGACGCGACAATCAAAGCAACTGCCAACAATGCCGGCTACCTAGATATAAAAATGCAACCGGAGCGAAAAAACAATATCAAGGTTTTGATGTTGCTGGATGTCGGTGGCACGATGGACGACCACATTGCAAGGACCGAAGAGTTATTTTCAGCCGCAAAAACAGAATTTAAAAATATGGAATTCTTTTATTTCCATAACTGCGTCTACGATCATTTATGGAAAAACAATCGCCGTCGTCATGCAGAAAAATTTCCTACATGGGATGTCTTACGTAAATATACGCCAGATACGAAAGTGATTTTTGTTGGCGACGCCACCATGAGCCCGTATGAAATTTTACAGGCTGGTGGTTCCGTCGAATATAACAATGAAGAAGCGGGAGCAGCGTGGCTACAACGGTTTACTTCGGCTTTTCCGAAGTTCATCTGGCTCAATCCAGAACCAGAGGGATTATGGCAATACCGTCAATCGGTGTCCATCATTAAGCAAATTATGAACAACCGCATGTTCCCAGTCACCATCGAGGGACTGGAACGCGGCATGCGCTTATTGAGTAAATAAATAAGTGAATCAATAACGAATTAGCACGAGCTGGGAAGGACGAAACTTCCGAAACGATAGGCGAAATCGCCGAAGCTCACCGAACCTAGTAGGTCAACCATTATTGGTCAGCTTAAGTGAGCTGCAAAAATTTCTGTATCGTTGATAAAACCAGTTTGCGCGACAAAGGCTTATTTAAAAACCCATCGCAACTCACGCTTTGCGCAAACTCCTGGTTATACACAAACGTCTTATCGATCAAAAACATCACATTCGTTTTTCGGTGTTCATTTTGACTTTTGAGTGACCGACATAAACCATACGGATCAATATCCGGCGTCGATGTATTAATCATGGTCAATCCATATTGATATTGCGCATCCAAGCTTAAAGCTGTCTCCGCATCATTACTCATACCCACAGGAATGTTATATCGCTCCATAATTGCCGCAACATAATCTCTGAAACGCATGTCCTTATCAATAATCAAAATGCCGCCCCGTGGGGTCGCGGAGTTGCGCATTTTTTGATATACCGACGCATCGGTCAAATCAAAATCTAATCGTTCACGACGACGACGTTCGGGTATCGCCACGTCGCCATAGGCACTTAAAGTTGTCAACAACAACTGGCGCTCATCCACTAATTCATCGAGCACATCAAATAATTTACGCCAGCGAATCGGACGTGGCATGACTGCGTAAGGCAAGCTCACCTTAGTTTTACCAATTAACAAAACGGGTTGCGCGTGGCCGGGGTTGATATCAGACAGTGTTGCCAATGCTTTCATATCTTCGGCATTAACAATAAAAAGATCGGGGTCTTGCAGGCTGCCATCTCTTAAGCACAGATAGCTATAGCCCTTCTCGCGCATCACCGCAAGAACGGTAGAAAACGTGTCGTTTTCTTTAGGAGTAAATCCAATCAGTCGGATTGCGATTGTTGGGTTTTTTTCTGACATCGTTTATCCATCAACACATAACAGCTACAATGGTCGCAAATTACTTGCAAAGAAATTGTAAAAAAATTGCAAAAAAACTGAAAATAAGATCGCAGCAAAAAAGTCCCTGAGCTAAGTTAAGCTATCCTCAGCTATGATCGCATCATTCATTACCCGTTACTATTGGATAGCGATCTTATTGCTCTGATGATTGGCTCTGATGACTTTCTACCAAGCCTATTTAAAATGATTGCCAGAATACAGGCAAACCTTGCCAGCAAACAAAAATTTTGTGGAATAATTTGTCTACATGGTACCTAATTAGTACCTAATTTCCAACATCAGCGACAACCAACACGTATTTATTGCATGGCCACTAAAAAAAATACCACACCATCCGACTACAGCGAATCATCCATCCGTGTCCTTAAAGGGCTGGAACCGGTCAAACAAAGACCGGGCATGTACACCCGCACTGAAAATCCACTGCATATTATTCAAGAGGTGATCGACAATGCCTCGGATGAAGCCTTGGGCGGTCACTGTAAAAATATTGTTGTCACCCTCAATGCAGATAACAGCGTAACGGTGGAAGACGATGGGCGTGGCATTCCAGTTGGTATGCATCCGGAAGAACACGTTCCTACCGTAGAAATCGTCTTTACGCGCTTACACGCTGGCGGCAAATTCGATAAAGGCTCGGGCGGTGCGTATGCGTTTTCTGGTGGTCTGCATGGGGTTGGTGTATCAGTCACCAATGCATTATCGACACGACTGGAAATCACGGTCTGGCGTGAAGCAGGTGTGCATAAGCTAACCTTTGCCAACGGCGATGTGATTGAACCTTTGACGTCGCAAGCACTGGCACGTGGTGAGAAGAAAAACGGCACCAGAGTGTCAATCTGGCCAGACGTAAAGTATTTTGATTCGCCGACGATTTCTGCGACTGAATTAACCAGACTGTTGCGATCTAAAGCAGTCTTGTTGCCCGGCGTCAAAGTGACGTTGATCAATGCCAAAACTGGCGACACTCAAACCTGGCAATACGATCAAGGTTTGCGTGGCTATTTAACCGAGGCCTTGGCGCAATCATCCCATGGCGAGCCATTAATACCGCTGTTTGAAGGCGAACAATACGCCATTGGCGAGAGCGATGGCTTTGCAGAAGGTGAAGGCGCGGCATGGGTGGTCGCATGGACAGAAGAAGGCGCAGTCGTGCGCGAGTCTTACGTCAATCTGATCCCTACGCCAGCAGGCGGTACGCATGAATCCGGTTTGCGTGAAGGTTTGTTTGGCGCAGTCAAGAGCTTTGCCGAAATGCATTCTCTGCTACCCAAAGGCGTTAAATTATTGCCAGAAGACGTGTTTGCACGCGTCTCATTTGTGTTGTCCACTAAAGTGCTTGATCCGCAATTCCAAGGTCAGATTAAAGAACGCCTGAACTCCCGTGATGCGGTTCGGCTGGTGTCCTCCTTCACCAAACCACCACTAGAATTGTGGCTGAACTCACACGTTGATTACGGCAAAAAACTCGCCGAACTGGTGATCAAACAAGCCCAGTCACGCTTGCGCTCAGCTCAAAAAGTGGAGAAGAAAAAATCCTCAGGCGTTGCAGTCTTGCCAGGCAAACTGACCGACTGCGAATCGAGTGACATCGCCCGTAACGAACTGTTTTTGGTTGAAGGTGACTCGGCTGGTGGCTCTGCAAAAATGGGGCGTGATAAAGAATTCCAGGCGATTTTACCTCTGCGCGGTAAAGTTCTTAATTCATGGGAATCCGAACGTGATCGTTTGTTTGCGAACAATGAGATCCACGACATCGCCGTCGCAATCGGTGTTGATCCGCATGGCGTCAACGACAATCCCGATTTAACTAATCTGCGTTACGGCAAGATTTGTATTCTGTCGGATGCGGACGTTGATGGTTCGCACATTCAGGTGTTGTTACTGACCCTATTTTTCAAACACTTCCCAAAATTGATTGCACAAGGTCACGTCTGCATTGCACGCCCGCCGCTGTTCCGGGTGGATGCACCAGCACGTGGTAAAAAGCCGATTCAAAAAATGTATGCACTGGATGCAGGTGAACTGATCGCGATTGAAGACAAGCTGCGCAAAGACGGCGTTAAAGACGGTGCCTGGGCGATTTCACGCTTCAAAGGTCTGGGTGAGATGAATGCCGAACAATTGTGGGAAACCACGATGAACCCGGATACGCGTCGCCTGTTGCCAGTGGCTTTGGGTGAGTTCGATCAAGCCTTCTCCGAAGCTCGTTTCAATATGCTGATGGGCAAAGGCGAAGCCGCCGCTCGTCGCGCCTGGTTGGAAGAACATGGTAACGAAGTAGAAGCAGACATTTAGATTTCCGCCTTACAGGCGGAAAATATACTACCCATAAGTATATTTTTATGTCCATATAATTAATGGACATTAGGCGTGAAATTGGCAGATACTCCCCTATTTTTATAATTTAATCGACAAAATTAAGCACAATGAGCGAACAAGCGAATTTATTTGATCAGGCACCTGATGACGACAAAGGCGGAGGCGATGGCGGAGGCGATGGCGGAGAAACTCTGACGCTGGCCAGCTTCGCCGAACGCGCCTACCTTGACTATGCGATCTCTGTCGTTAAAGGTCGCGCCTTGCCAGATGTGTGTGATGGTCAAAAACCCGTACAGCGGCGGATTTTGTTTTCGATGAACGAACTGGGGCTGAGCTCCACTGCCAAACCGCGTAAGTCGGCAACGGTAGTAGGTGATGTTTTAGGTAAGTTACATCCACACGGCGACCAATCCGTATATGACGCGATGGTGCGTATGGCACAGGATTTTTCGCTACGCTATCCCTTGATCGATGGACAAGGTAACTTCGGCTCACGCGATGGTGATGGTGCTGCGGCGATGCGGTATACCGAGGCACGTCTAACACCAATCTCGCGTTTATTGCTCGATGAGATCGATCTCGGAACCGTGGATTTTCAACCTAACTATGATGGTTCATTTGAAGAACCGAGTTTGTTGCCAGGTCGCCTTCCGTTCGTCTTGTTAAATGGTGCATCCGGTATCGCCGTTGGCATGGCGACGGAGATTCCTTCACATAACCTGACCGAAGTCGCCAAAGCCGCAGTCGCGCTGATACGCAATCCGAACATGCAACATGCTGAGCTAATGAGCATGATTCCGGGTCCGGATTTTCCTAGTGGCGGTCAAATCATTACTCCAGCTGCCGCAATTGCCGATATCTATGCAGCCGGTCGCGGTAGCATGAAAGTACGCGCTTGCTGGAAGATTGAAGAACTGGCTCGTGGTCAATGGCAAGCCGTGATTACCGAATTGCCGCACGGTGTTTCTTCCCAAAAAATTCTGGAAGAAATCGAAGAAATCACCAATCCGAAAATCAAGTTAGGCAAAAAAACGCTGACGCCGGAGCAGGCTTCGCTCAAGCAAGTCGTATTGTCTATGCTCGATGCCGTGCGCGACGAATCCGGCCGGGAGGCTTCGGTACGTCTGGTGCTGGAGCCAAAATCCAAAAATCAGGATCAGGCGGAGTTTATGCAGATGTTGCTGGCGCATACCTCGCTCGAAACATCGACCTCCATCAATCTGGTAATGATCGGCGGCGATGGTCGTCCGCGTCAAAAAGGCTTGCTCGATATTCTCAAGGAGTGGATTACTTTCCGCTTTGCTACAGTCACCCGCCGCACTCAGTTCAAACTGAAAAAGGTCGATGACCGCATCCATATTCTGGAAGGACGGGAAGCCGTTCTGTTAAATATAGACAAGGTCATTAAGATCATCCGCGAATCGGATGAACCTAAACCGGCGTTGATGGATGCCTTCAGGCTATCCGATATCCAAGCGGAGGATATCCTGGAAATACGCCTGCGCCAGCTGGCTCGTTTAGAGGCGATCAAGATTCAGCAACAACTGGAAGAATTGCGCCTGGAAAAAACCGGCTTGCAAGATTTGCTAGACAATCCATCCTCGATGAAAAAATGTATCATCAAAGAAATCGAAGCCGATACCAAACAATATGGTGATACGCGCCGCACTCTGATCGAAGAAGCCGCTCGGGCATCCGCAGAACAGAAAGTCATCGACGAACCTGTCACCGTCGTCATCTCCGAAAAAGGCTGGGTGCGCGCACGCACAGGCCATGGTCATGACAATGCCCAGTTCACGTTTAAAGCGAGTGACAGTCTTTACAATACGTTTGAGTGCCGGACGATCGATCAGTTGCTAGTGTTTGGCTCCAATGGACGGGTTTATTCCGTCCCAGTTGCAGCGCTGCCCGGCGCACGCGGTGATGGTGTGCCGATCACTACATTGATTGATCTTGCGAGCGGTACGAAAATCTTGCACTACTTTGCAGGCACAGCCGATTCAACCCTGTTACTGGCCTCCAGCGCCGGTTATGGATTCACCGCCAAAGCCACTGACATGTTTGGCCGTATGAAGGCCGGCAAAGCCTTTATGACGCTTGACGATGGCGACGAACCATTGAAGCCGACGCTAGTCGCAGAAGAAGCCAGCGCGATTGCCTGTTTATCAGAAAAAGGTCGTTTGCTGGTATTCGGCCTGGCAGAGATCAAGCAACTCACCAGCGGCGGCAGAGGCGTGATTTTAATGGAGTTAGAACCCAAAGAAAAACTATTGGCAGCACAGGCCATCAGCCAAAGAGGTGTTCGCGTTGCCGGCATAGGGCGCGCAGCCAAACCGCAAGAAGTGGTCTTAAGCGCGTCGGCCTTGAGTATCCACATCAACAAACGTGCTCGCAAAGGTAAGGCGCTGGAATCCAAGCTCAAACCAAGTGGGATTTTTAGTGTAGGTTGAGAGAGTAAAGAATAGTTGTATCTGATATTTTAAAAATATTAAATTACATCGTCCAATAAAAATGCGGCTTACCAAAGGAAAATGCTTGGTAAGCCGCATTTTTATTGGACAATACTAAAAGGAACTTCTGAAGGGAAATCTAAAGAAATTTATAAAATGACTTAAACAGAGGATTACATTTTAAGTAGTTATCGCGGAGCGCGGCATTGCGATCACCCTCACCCTCGATCCCTCTCCCGCATGCAGGAGAGGGACGCTTGAAAGGCTTTAGATTGGGGACAACGAGGGAATTTGAATTTGAATTTGAATTTGAATTTGAATTTGAATTTGAATTTGAATTTGAATTTGAATTTGAATTTGAATT
>NZ_JASJXN010000032.1:0-52323 GCF_035018705.1 Undibacterium sp. RTI2.2
ATTCAGAACAATGCCGAGTTGGAATCCAAACTGACGGCAGTGGCGGCCACGCCGAATCAACCGGAAGTGCACTTACGTCCGAACAAGCTGGTACCGTACAAAGCGGTGGCACATGTGATGGCCGAGGCGCAACGATTGGGTGTCAATAAGATCGGTATGGTTGGTAATGAGCAGTTCTTGAAGTGAGTTAGATCAGTGAAATTCAGTATTTACTCCGCTTCTCACTGCGTGAACCAGAAAATCTAAGGTATTATTCAAAATTGGCAGGGTTACTCCTGCCTTTTTTCATTTTGGTAAAGCTGCAATTTTAAAATTCATTAAATTTATTGATTGAGAGATCAAAACATGAAGCAACTTCGATTGTCACGCCTCGCTGTTTTACTTGCTGCGATTGGTTTTTGTGCTGTTCCAGAGCTGACTAATATTGCCGGTAACGTAGCCTATGCTCAAGAGGCCATGCGCCCTGAAATCGGCAAAGCAGTACAAGCTGCTGGTGATTTGTTTAAGGCCAAGAAATACAAAGAAGCACTCGCTAAACTTCACGATACGGATAGCGTAAGCGGTAAAACGATGAATGAAAGTTTTACGATTGAGCGTATGCGTGCTGCGATTGCAAGTGCTGCCGGTGATAATGACACCGTGATTCGCTCTTACGAAACAATTATCGCTGCGAATAAATTACCTGCTGGCGAACAAATTAAATACATACAAGGTCTCGCATCTGCTTATTACAAAGCAGGGAATTATGCTAAGACCGTGCAATGGGTTACTCGTTATTTTTCCGATGGTGGTAACGATCCGGCAATGCGTCCATTCCTGATCCAGTCTCTATACATGAGCGGTGATTATGCCCGCACTATGAAAGAGGTTAAGGCTGATCTTGCATCCGAAGAAAAATCAGGTCGTACTCCAAGTGAAACTAGTCTGCAACTTTATGCTAATGCTGCTTTGAAGCAGAACGACAAAGCCACTTATGTTGCTGCGATTGAAAAGTTATTGGTTTTCTACCCGAAGAAAGATTACTGGCTTGATTTGCTCGGCCGTATTCAAAGTAAGCCTGGTTATTCTGAGCGCTTATCCTTGGATTTAGATCGCTTGAAACTAGCTTTGGGACAAATTACTCGTACCAGTGATTTTATGGAAATGTCTCAATTATCTTTGCAAGCAGGTTATCCGGCAGAAGCGATCAAGATTATTGATCAGGGCTACAAGGCAGGCGCGCTTGGCACAGGTACTGATGCCGCACGTCATCAACGTCTGCGTGATCTGGCCAACAAAAATCTAGCAGAAAGCAAAGCAAATGCCGCAGCGAATGAAGCTGAAGCCAATCAAAGTAAGGATGGTAATGCATCGGTTACGCTTGGTTATGCATACGTCACTGCAGGCCAGTTTGATAAAGGCTTAAGCTTGATCGATCAGGGTATGACTAAAGGTAGTTTGAAGCGTCCTGATGACGCCAAACTCTTGCAAGGTATATCTCTACTGCAAGCTGGTAAAAAAGCGAATGCGATCAAGGTTTTGAAGACAGTGCAAGGTACTGACGGCACTGCTGATCTGGCGCGTTACTGGATTATCTACGCCAATCAATCTGGTAAGTAATTGATTGAACCGACCTGGTAAAATATTAAGGAATTTTCATCTAGTGATTTAGATTCCTTGGTATAAAAAAAGCCCCGAGTTAAACCGGGGTTTTTTTATTTTGAACGATGTATTTTGACTGAGGTATTTTGAGCAATATCGCCAGTGAAAATTAGCTATGCTTTTTACCTGACTTTGCATGCGCAAGTATCGTTTTGGCAGCGCGTGGAGCGACTGTCCTTGCGGTTCTGCTGTTGGTTTTAGTGTTGCGATTATTATGTGCTGATGCTACGTGGTTTGATTTTGTTCTCGCTTGCAGAACTGGCACTTGTATTTGTAGTGTCTGACCGGCACTGACGCTATCCCGCTTCAAATTGTTCCAGCTCTTGATGTCTGCCACACTAACTTTATAGCGCTTAGCAATTGAGTTCAGATTATCTGTTTTACCGACTTTAAAATGCATCTGCCTGGTCGACGGAGTCTTTTCAATGATCAACTGCGCCTTTTCAGCAATCTCCATAGAGATATCCTGATCCGGTGTTTTGCTTGATCTCGGAATGAGCAAAGTTGATCCTGCTTTGACTAACATTTTTGGTGGAATGAAATTAACTTCACGCAGTGTTTCAGCTTTCATCCCCAAACGATTAGCCAAAGATTCTACTCGTTCAGTTTTTCCTACAGTATGAGTAGCCCAGGTAGATAGCGGACCATTCCACTTACTTAAATTTTCTCTGAACAACATCGCATTGTCAGTCGGGAGCAGAATTTTAGTTTTGCTATCGCCAGTAATGACAGGGCGATTGAATTGCGGATTTAACGCTGTAAAATCAACTACAGACATCTCTGCTAATTGCGCGGCTACCCGTACATCAATATCACGAGTTTTTTCTACTGTAACGAAGTAGGGTTGATTTTCTAACTTGGGTAGTTCTATGCCAAATTGTTCTGGATGCCCGATGATATTTTTAACTGCCTGCAATTTTGGCAGATAGTTTTTTGTCTCATTCGGCATCAACGCAGACAAACTTTCAAAGTCAATTGGCAAGCCCATTGCCTGCTGTTTTTTGATCGCCCGTTGAACCGAACCTTCGCCCCAGTTATACGCGGCCAAGGCTAATTGCCAGTCACCAAACATACCGTATAAGCGTTCCAGATACGTTAGGGCAGCGTCAGTAGAATCCAGTACGCCGCGTCGGTCATCCTTAAACATGCTCTGTTTTAGATTGAAATCACGGCCAGTTGCCGCCATAAATTGCCACATACCAGATGCTTTGGCAGTAGAAATTGCCTGAGGATTAAAGGCGGATTCAATAAATGGAAGTAATGCTAGTTCAGTTGGCATACCGCGCTTTTCCAGCTCCTCTACAACGTGATACAAGTAGCGTGAACCGCGCTGCACGGTTCGCTGTATGTATTCAGTACGAGTGCTGTACCAATTAAGCTGATTACTAACTAATTGATTATCCAGATCCGGGATTGCATAACCATTGCGAATCCGATTCCATAAATTGGCTTCTGGCGCTGTCAGTTCAACAGGATTCTCTGCTGCAATTTTATCGGCACTATCTTCTATCGCAACATTAATTGTCGGTGCCACTTCATTGGTACGCAAGACGCCAATCGGCTGAGTGCTTGACTCAGGTACGCTAGTTAATGCGAGTAAATCATTTTCTGTGGCGGAGCTTGGGGACGTAAAGCAAAGCAAGATTGCTGAAGCGAGAATAGGAGAGATGCTGTGTCGGAAACGTTTCATAGGCGGTGTATTGTCTAATCGATCATGATCGACGATGTTGATGGGATCGGGAGAGTGTACGCAAGTGCCAATTCCGACGTCAAGAAAAATGTCACTCTTGTTACAAGATAATTCTGCGATAAAAGGCTTACTTTGTAGTCAGTTGCAGTTACTTAACGCAACTGATTTATGCAGTGACTAACGATAGCTTCTTGAGCCTTAACCAAGCTCATAAAAGCTATTTGAACTTAATAATAAAGCCAATATTTAAGTCGATGTATTGAATTGTAAAGACGCCAGATTGGCGTAAATGCCGCCTTGCGCTACCAAGCTATTATGGGTGCCAGTTTCAACAATATGTCCGTGCTCCATGACGATAATCCGATCAGCTCTTTGTACGGTTGCTAAGCGATGCGCGATGATCAGGGTCGTGCGACCTTGCATCGCTGCTTCCAATGCACCTTGAACCAGGCGCTCTGATTCTGCATCAAGCGCGCTAGTGGCCTCATCCAACAAGAGCAACGGTGGATTTTTAAGTAGCGCCCGTGCAATCGCGATGCGTTGACGTTGACCACCAGACAGGCGCACACCACGCTCACCAAGGAAGGAGTTATAGCCTTCTGGCAGACGTTCAATAAACTCATGCGCCGCCGCCATTTTAGCCGCAGCGATCACTTCTGCATCGCTGGCATCCGCTTTGCCATAGCGTATATTTTCTAATGCATTGGCAGAAAAAATCACCGTATCTTGTGGCACGATACCGATTGCATTGCGTAAATCATGTAAATCTAACTGCCGTATATCCACGCCATCTAATGTGATCTTGCCTTGTTGCGGGTCATAAAAACGCAGCAACAACTGAAATAAAGTAGTTTTGCCTGCGCCAGACGAGCCGACCACGGCGACTGTTTCACCCGGTTTGATATCTAAGGACATATGTCCTATCGACGCCATATTGGGCCGTGACGGATAATGAAACACGATGTCAGTCAACGATAAAGCAGCCCCATTGGCAGCGCGCGGAGGCAGCTTTAATGGATTCGGTGCAGATTGGATTGGTGATTGTGCTGCCATAAGCTCTAGCAAGCGTTCGGTAGCACCGGCGGCGCGTTGTGCTTCGCCCATTACTTCAGACAAAGCGCCGACTGCGCCAGCAACGATGGATGCATACAAGATAAATTGCCCTAGCATGCCACCACTCATTTCACCCCGCATTACGGAGTGCGCTCCCAGCCACAGGACAAATACGATGGCACCGAAGATCAATAAAATTGCGACCATCGTCAGTAACGAACGGGCACGTATTCGACGCATTGCTGTACTAAAAGCATCTTCTACCGAGCTGGAGAAACGCCGCGCCTCAATGGGTTCGTGTGTGAATGCTTGTACAGTCGGCATCGCATTTAAAATTTCACCCGCGACAGCAGAGGCATCCGCAATCCGATCTTGAGAATCGCGGGATAATTTGCGTACTCGCCGGCCAAACAGCACGATCGGGAGCACCGTCGCTGCCAGTGTGACGATGATAATGGATGACAGTTTTGGGCTAGTAATAAACAACATTACCAGACCACCCATAAACAATAATGCATTGCGCAATGCCATAGAAATACTGGTGCCAACAACTGCCTGAATCAATGTCGTGTCGGTCGTCAGGCGGGATAAAACTTCACCTGTCTGCGTTGTCTCAAAAAACTCGGGACTTTGCGTAACTACATGCGAATACACCGCATTGCGGATGTCAGCGGTAACCCGCTCCCCCAACCAGGACACCATATAAAATCGTGCTGCGGTAGCTACACCCAAGACGCAGGCGACCCCAAACAGCGCCAGAAAAGTCGCGTCCACATGTTGGATGCCACGCGTGCCAGTACCGCCAAATCCCAGATCGATCATTTGCCGGAAGGCATAAGGTATCGCCAACGTTGCACAAGCGGCAATGATTAAAGCAATACCCGCCAAAAAAAATTGACGACGATAAGGAGTTAAAAATGGCACTAAGCCTTTGAGTGTCGCAAGACTACTTTTGGATGCGGCGTCGGTATTGGAGGGGATGGTCATAAGAGTTTTATAGTAGCGAAGTGGTGGATTTCGTTAGCTTTCAAGCTTTACACGGGAATGCACCAAGATCAATACTTGTTATATGGAGCTGATAGACATAGATACAAGATTACTACGCTACACCAAATTATCATTAGACATGAAAAAAGGCAGCTTGAGCTGCCTTTTTTATCGATACAACGGATGCAAAAAAATTAGTTTGCAACCGAAGTTTTGGAGCCAACAGTACCGAATTTTTTACGGAATTTGTCAACTCGACCAGCTGTATCAACAATTTTGTGTTTGCCAGTGTAAAAAGGGTGGGATTCTGCAGAAACCTCGATCTTCACCAGTGGATATTCTTTGCCTTCGAATTCCATTTTGTCACGAGTCTGGATAGTAGAACGTGTGACGAATTTGAAATCGTTAGATACATCGTGAAACAAAACTTCACGATAATTTGGATGGATGCCGTCTTTCATGCTTGCCTCAAAAAGTTTTGGTAGCCAATCCCCACTTCGTCGGTCGCCTTGCTTCTTGACCCGATTGTTGATCACTTGCCTGATTTAAAAATACTGATGGCCTAATGCCAGCCCAAGATTATACAATAAAATCATATGTTTGCATCATTCTGTGCAGAGCTTGTATGCATAGATAACAGGAGATATTTTGGCAACATCCATCCATTTGGGCATGAGTACACTACTACATGCGGTAGAGGTCGCTGGCATTGTCGCTTTTGCCGCTTCTGGCTTTGTTGAAGCGAGAAAAAAGAAAATGGATCCGGTAGGAGTTTTCACGGTCGCGTTTATTACCGCTTTCGGCGGAGGAACCTTGCGTGATTTACTACTTGACCGACGTCCCTTGTTTTGGGTCGATCATCAGGAATACGTATTGTTGATTTTTGTGATGAGCTTGATCGCTTTGCCGTTCGGCAGGCATTTGCGACATGCCGTGACGGATAAAGTTATTTTGTATGCCGATGCATTTGGGCTTGGCTTGTTCAGCTTAGGTGGTGCGTCATTGGCGCTAGAAGCAAACATGCCCTTATTTATTTGCACCATGATGGGTGTAATTACCGGCATTTTTGGCGGTGTTCTGAGGGACATCATTTGTAATGAAATACCGATGGTATTCCGGCGCGGACAATTGTATGCCACCTGCGCATTTGCTGGCTGCTGGGTTTATCTACTTCTGACCAATTGGCAGGTCATAGAGACAGTGGCGGTGCTGTCAGGCATTCTGGTCACCTCAATGCTGCGCCTGCTGGCAGTTCGCTACGACTGGAAGTTGCCGAGCTAATTCAGTTTTTTGTGCAAACGGGCACTTAATAAATAATCGTTTAGCTCAGTTTTTTAGCGGTGGTTTAGCTAAGATGCCAGCCAGCATGACGTCAATCATATATTCTGCATGTTTTGCAAGATCATAGGCTTTGGTATCTACTAGCCATTCGTAAATTAATCCGATTGAATAAGAGTGAATCATTTGTACTGCGATCCAGGTGTCGGTTTCTGCCGGTAATTTTTTTTGTGCAATGGCGACTTTAAAAATATCTTCCATTTTGGAAATACATTCGTTACGCGGTTCCTTCTCATGCGCGTAAGAACTCATTTCTGTTCCTTTCTCGCAGCGATGAAATATGATGTTGAACACATTGGTCTGCCTTGGTGAGCTGGCAACCTCTTTTAGCATGTGAACATATAGCTGGCGCAGTGCAGCAAAAGGGTCTTCCGGCGGGGTGCTCGTGATTTCGTTGAGTAATGTTTCTATTGGCAAAAATGCACGATCACACATTGCTTCAAATAAAGCATTTTTATCTTTAAAATGCCAATAAATCGCACCGCGTGTCATACCTGCTTCTTTGGCAACCTCATTGAGCGTCGTATTCGTAACACCTTTTACGCAAAAAACTTGCTCAGCTGCATCGAGCAAAGCATTGCAGGTTTCTTGTGCTTCTTCTTTGGTTTTCCTAGCCATGATGCGTCTCCAGTAGTATTTCCAGGCCTTTAATTCAGCCTTTCCGATAATTTTTTATTACTCGCAGAAAATAATATTTAAAAATATATACAAACATTCGTGAATGTATATAATAGCACACCGCCTTTTCCGTTAATAGAGAAAAATTCATGAGCCCTCCAAATTTACACCTCCCCAAATTCAGTAACGAATTATTAGCAACGCCACCAGCCTGGTCTGGTCGTCTTACACCCTTGTTGCGCATTGCCGCAATTAGCGCACCTTTGTTGGTGTTGGCTGCTTGTGGCAAGACCGGTGGTGGTGGCGCCGGTGGTCCAGGTGGTTCCGGTGGTATGCCACCACCCGAGGTCAGTGTGGTTACAGTACAGCCGACAAATCTGCCGATGGATTTTGAATATGTCGGACAAACAGCAGGCTCGCGCGAAACTGAAGTACGTGCACGAATTTCTGGCATTTTAGAAAACCGTTTATACGAAGAAGGCTCACGCGTCAAAGCGGGCACGGTTCTGTTTCAAATTGATCCGGGTACTTATAAAACGCAACTCGCTTCTGCAGAAGCAGCGGCAGGCGTCAATGAAGCTAAATTGAATCAAGCCAAACGTGAATTTGCGCGCTTAACACCCTTGGCTGCTGAAAAAGCGATTAGTCAAAAAGAATTTGATGATGCGAAATCTTCATTAGAGACTGCCGAAGCCAGCTACAAGCAATCCATGGCGCAGGTGAACGAAGCCAAACTCAATCTGGGCTATACCCGGGTTGTTGCGCCAATTGATGGTGCTACCGGTATCGCCAGCAAATCCAACGGTAGTTTAGTTACGGCCTCCGACAGTTTGCTGACCACGATTGTCCAGACCAATCCGGTCTACGTTAATTTCAGCATCACTGAGGCCGACTACTTAAAACTGAGTCAGGAAGTCAGTGGCGGCAAAATTGCATTGCCTGGCAAACGCGCTACTAACGGTAGTCTGGCGTTTGACGTCAAGGTCAAATTGGCAGACGGATCGATTTTTCCGACGGTAGGCAAGATGAATTTCGCCAGCGAAAAAGTCAATCCAGCGACTGGTGGTTTTGATGCTCGTGCACAAATCCCTAATCCTGACGGTACTTTGCGTCCAGGCCAGTTTGTTCGCGTGATTTTGAACGGCGCCACTCGTACTGCGGCACTCTCAGTACCACAACGTGCGGTGATCGATAGCCCTATGGGCAAAATCGTTTTCACAGTAACGCCAGACAATAAGTTAGCACCACGTCCGGTTGAGCTAGATGGTTGGTCCAACGGTCAGTGGATAGTGACAAAAGGACTGAAGGGTGGCGATCGCGTGTTGGTCGATGGTTTTATCAAAGCCCATGAGCCTGGTATGACCGTTACACCGGTGCCGCTGGCTGCAAAACCCTCTGGAAGCGCAGGATCATCAGCGCCGACGTTAGCACCAACGTCAGCACCAGCCCAAGTTAATACCAAGCCCGCTGCAGAAACTGCCAGTGCTAAAGCTGCTCAATAAGTAGCACCACAAATTTAGGCGCAAGGATTACTCATGTTTTCAAAATTTTTTATTAACCGGCCAATTTTCGCGACGGTATTGTCGTTGATTATTGTGCTGGCTGGCCTGGCCGCGTTGCGGGTCTTGCCAATTTCTCGTTACCCGGAAATTTCTCCGCCGGTAGTCAACGTTACTGCCAATTATCCAGGTGCCTCTGCTGAAGTAGTAGAGCGCACCGTCGCTGCACCGATCGAAGAGCAAATCAACGGCGTAGAGCACATGTTGTACATGAGCTCTACCTCTTCCGCCGACGGTCGTGTTTCTATCGATGTGACTTTTGAAGTCGGTACGGATCTGGATATTGCCGCAGTTAACGTCAACAACCGGGTACGTCAAGCGGACGCTAAGTTGCCGCAAGAAGTACGTCGTCAAGGTGTCACCGTGTCTAAGAGCTCGTCTAACTTCTTAGTGGTTGCAGCTTTGTATTCACCAGACAACCGCTATGACTCTTTGTACTTGTCCAACTACGCAACACAAAACGTTTTAGATGCGTTGAAACGTGTTCCAGGTACCACTAATATTCAAATTTTTGGTGCCAAAGATTATGCGATGCGGATCTGGATGCGTCCTGATCGTATGGCGCAATTAGGCGTTACCGTCAGCGATATTTCTAATGCCGTTGGTGAGCAAAATGCCCAATATGCTGCGGGTAAAGTCGGCGCACCGCCAAACAATACTGAAGAACTGACCATGACAGTAACCGCTAAAGGGCGATTACTGGAGCCGGCTGAGTTTGCCAATATCATCGTTAAAACCGATAAAAGTGGTGCCTCTGTCCGCATCAAAGACGTAGCACGGGTTGAATTAGGCTCCAAAGATTACAACTTAAATGGTCGTGTGAATGGTCATCCATCAGCCAACATTGGTGTCTTTTTGCAGACTGGTGCAAACGCATTGGATACACGCAAAGCTATCGAAGCAACCCTGCAAGATTTGAAGTCTAAATTCCCAGAAGGTATGGAATATGCAACGCCGTATGACACCACACCGTTTGTGACCGAATCCATCGCTGAAGTGTTAAAAACTTTGGGCGAAGCCATGGTACTGGTCTTCATCGTGGTGTATTTGTTCTTGCAAAGCTGGCGTGCAACGATCATTCCAACTCTGGCAGTACCAGTGTCATTAATCGGTACGATGGCAGGTTTGCACTTGCTGGGTTACAGCATCAATACCCTGACTTTGTTCGGTATGGTGCTGGCGATCGGTATCGTTGTCGACGATGCGATTGTGGTGCTGGAGAATGTCGAACGTTTAATGAACGAAGAAGGCATGACACCAAAAGATGCAGCGATTGAAGCGATGCATGAAGTCACTGGTCCAGTTATTGCGATTGTTCTGGTATTGGTTGCAGCGTTTGGTCCGATTGCTTTCCTCGGTGGTTTAGCAGGCGAGTTGTATCGTCAGTTCTCCGTCACGATTTCCATCGCTGTGGTGTTGTCCGGTATTGTTGCCTTGACCTTGACGCCAGCACTCTGCGCGATCTTGTTGAAGCCAGGTGCGGAACAACATAATCGCTTTTTCACCTGGTTTAACGGCGCGTTTTTACGTCTGACTAAGCGCTATACCAACGGTGTTACTTTCTTCTTGCGTCGCTCGGTCTTAGGTGTGATGGTCTTCGGTGGCATGCTGGTTGTGACGGGCGTATTGTGGAAAACCGTACCCGGCGGATTGGTACCGGATGAAGATCAAGGTTACTTTATCGGTGCTGCCATCATGCCTGAAGGTACGTCTTTAGCTCGTACGGATGCCATGGTCAAGCAAGTAGAAGAAATCATGAAAACCAATAAGAACATCGATACCACCTTCGCTTTGGTTGGTCTGGATTTCTTAGGTGGTGGCGGTTTGAAATCTTCTGCGGCAACCATGTTCTTCCCGTTAAAACCTTGGGATGAACGTACTCAGTCGGCACAGCAAATGGTCGGTGAAAGTTTTATGAAAACAGGCCGTATCAAAGAAGGTTTACCACTGTTCTTCAGCCCGCCAGCGATTCAAGGTCTGGGACAAACTGGTGGTTTTGAGTTCTATATGCAAAACAAAGGTGAGGGCGGTGTAGAGCGTCTGGCCAAGCTGTTACCAGCGTTGCTGGCAGAAGCCAATAAGCAGCCTGAACTGGCTGGCGTACAAACTCTGTGGCAAGCTAATTCACCGCAGCTATATGTGGATGTGGATAACGATAAAGCACGCTCGATGGGAGTTGCTCTCTCAGATGTTTACAATACTTTAGCCGCGACCATGGGTAGTTACTATGTCAATGACTTCAACAAAAATGGTCGTACCTACACCGTTCAGTTGCAGGCAGAAGGCCAGTTCCGCGCCAAGCCAGATGATATCGGCAGTATGTATGTGCGCTCTGCTACCGGACAAATGATTCCTGTCCGCGCTTTTACGACCATACGTTTTACGACAGGACCCGATTCGGTACAGCGCTTTAACGCTTTACCATCGATCAAAATCTTGGGTGGTGCTAAGCCAGGCTATAGCTCAGGACAAGCGATTGCTGCGATGGAGCGTGCTGCTAAAACGGTGTTGCCAGTGGATGTTTCCTACGATTGGGGCGGCGCCTCCTTCCAAGAGAAGCGTACTAGCAATGCTGCTGGCATCGCGATTGGTGCCGGTGTCTTGATGATCTTCTTGATTCTGGCCGCGCAATACGAAAAATGGTCACTGCCTTTCTCCGTTTTATTGGCGATGCCGTTTGGTATCTTCGGTGCACTGTTAGCGGTTTATTTGCGTAATTTTAACAACGACGTGTACTTCCAGATTGGTCTGGTGACCTTGCTTGGCTTATCTGCGAAAAATGCGATTTTGATTGTTGAATTTGCAGTGATGAAAGTGCATGAGGGCTATGCCCCGGTTGCTGCGGTATTGGAATCGGCACGCTTACGTTTCCGTCCTATTTTGATGACATCGTTAGCGTTTATCTTGGGCGTGGTACCACTGGCGTTTTCCCACGGTGCTGGTGCGGCGGCGCGTATGTCGCTCGGCACGGGTGTATTGGGCGGCATGCTGGCAGCGACTTTCCTGGCGATCTTCTTTGTACCTTTATTCTTTAAACTGATTAACGATAAGCGGTTTAAAACGACAGAGGAAGATTTCGAGCATCCGGTTCATATTTTGCACAATGCGCCACCTGCTGAACTGAAGAATTAAGAGGAACATGTGATGACATCAACTGTATTTAGATCCACACTCCGATCATCAAGATCAACACCAGCGCCTGCTTTATTGTCTAGCTTACGGCTTTCCGTGATTGCAGCGAGTCTGCTGCTAGCAGGCTGCAGCGCGATCGGACCTGATTATCAGCGGCCAGCATTTGATACGCCAGCAAAGCTCACGAGCGGTGTTACAAGCACTGGAAAAACTAGTGCAACGACCGATTGGCTGAGCTGGTGGAAGTCTTTCCAAGACCCTGTTTTAAACAGTATGCTGGATGAGGCAACTGCCAATAACCAGGATATTTTGCTGGCAGCAGGGCGGGTGGAAGAAGCACGTGCGACCGCAGCCTCAGCCAACTCCAATCGTTATCCTACGGTGGACGCGAATTTATCCGGCACAAAAAGTCGTACCAGTGTCAACTCCGGCAAATTGGTGCCCGGTGCCAATCCGATTGGTACCGATTATCAGATCGGTTTAAGCGCGTCTTATGAGGTGGATTTCTGGGGTAAGCTCAGTCGCGCCGATGAGGCTGCACGTGCCCGTTTGTTATCGCAAGAAGCCAATCGCGGCATGGTGATTAACACCTTGTATTCCAACCTGGCGCAAAATTACTTTGCCTTGCGGGCTTACGATGCACAAGTAGAACTGGCCGAATCGACACTCAAAACTCGTCAGGAAAATCTACGTTTGCAACAAAAACGTTTTTCTTCCGGCTCGATCGGTGAGCTAGATTTACATCAGGCAGAATCTGATACCGCCGCGACAGAGATTAGCTTGCTGCAAGCGAAGCAATCGCTGGCAGTCACAGAGTCTGCCATTGCCGTCTTGTTAGGACGTTCGCCCTCTGCAATTGCCAATCCGGTGATTGCACGAGGCAGTAGCATTGATAGCCTGTATCAGCAAGCGACAGTGCCAGCCGACTTACCATCGGATCTGCTTAACCGCAGGCCAGACATCATCGCTGCTGAACAAACACTGGTTGCTGCCAACGCTGATATCGGTCAAGCCAAGGCGCAGTATTTCCCAAGCCTGAAGCTGACCACTGGCTATGGCGACGAGTCGCGTGGCTTTAAGGATTTATTTAATCCAGCTTCTTTGCTGTGGAATATTGGAGCGAATATTGCACAACCAATCTTCCGCGCCGGCGCGATTGGCGCGCTGGTGTTCGGTGCCGAAGCGCGCAAAACGCAAGTCTTGGCGCAATATGTACAAAGTGTGCAAGGGGCGTTCCGCGATGTGCATGATGCGTTGGTCAACACGGCTGCCAATGAGCAAATTTACGCAGCTGGCAATCGTCGCGTCACCGCTTTAAAAGATTCATTGCGTCTGGCCGACTTGCGCTACAAAAACGGTTACAGCAGCTATCTTGATGTGCTCAGTGCTCAACGCGATTTGTTGCAAGCGCAATCGACTTTGATCGACACCCAGCGGGCTCATCTGGCTGCTGTTGTCAGTATCTATAAAGCTGTCGGTGGTGGTTGGGATAAGTCAGAGAAAATCGCAGCTAAGTAAATACGTAATTGGTAAAAAATGGGGGGTATATGGTAAAAATACCCTTCATGTCCATATATTTATTGGACATTAAAATATACAGTAGTGAGTATATTTTATGTTATCAAGCTTTCCCTTGGAGATGTGAGGTGTTGTTTGGAGCCCATTCAGACGACGCTCCATCTCTTTTTTTGTTTTTACGCTGGGATAGATTTTTCCGGTATTGCCAACTTGCTGAACGGAGACGGGGAGTTGTACAATTTCAGGCGAACTTGCATTTGCCTGGGTAACACGGTGTCACGGATTAGTTTTTTTTGCTACGTTGGTGACCTCATTCCATACAGAAAATGCCTGCCTACGCATGTGTCGGTACTGCTCCGCTGTCATACGGTTTCGCTGACACCGGAAGACATTGTTGATCGGGCCATGAGCCGATAAAAAGCGCTGAGCATGGCCCGATGATGTGAAGCGCCGCATCTGTCGTTCTCGTTGCCGCGTAGGTTGGTGCGAGAGTTCTGCACGGTTATTGAGGCCTTTGTGCTGGCGATGCTCGACACCCGGCATGATGTGCGTCTTCGCCGCGACATAACTCTTGAGCTTGTCGGTGATTAGCACTCGTGGTGGGTAACGTAAGCCCTTGAGAAGCTTGCAGAAAAAACGTTTTGCCGCTTGTCGGTTGCGCCGACTCTGCAACAAAATATCGAGCACATGTCCGGTCTGATCGACCGCACGCCACAGGTAATGGTGCTTGCCCTTAATCCCAGATTTTCCATTAGACCGCTACCACTTCGCAGAAACGCAGACGGCGTGCGGTCTTCAGAGGTATAGCACGACCGCGATTTGAGTGCGAGCGCTACAGCGACAATTACACCTTTGGCGAACTGCTTGGCGTTGTTGCTCCTCCTAGCAAGATGCAGCTTGCGTCGTCGTCGCGTCTAGCCAGTCAGTCCGACAAAGGCACACTTGTCTCTGTTCCAATGGAAAATCTGGGTTAATTGTTAGCACCACCTCGTCGAGATGCCATTTGTCTCCACGTTGCGGTTGACGCCGGCGAAGCTCATTGGCATAGCATTGGCCGAACATCGTCCATTGGCGGATCGTCTCATACGTGACGATGATGCCACGGCTGGCCATTAGTTCTTCTATGTCGCGAAAACTCAGCGCGAACCGGAAGTAGAGCCACACGACATGGCTGATGATTTCTGCTGGGTAGCAGAAGCCGCAATAGAGCAAAGATTTTTTCATCTCGCCACCTTACAATATCGCCCCGCCGCCCGTAAGTTGACAGTATCTACAAAATATATGAAGAATGAACGCTCGTAAAATAGACGAACCGCCTGCGAGATTGCAAGAAGTTTCGTTCTTGATTTGTCGTTCAAATGGTGCGTTGTAACGCACCCTACTCAAGCCCCACCACATTCTCCAGTACCGCCGCAATTCGCCCTGCCAGCGGCAACACACCGGGTTCATAATTTGACAGCACGACCACGGTATAACCAGCATCGAGATACATATCAAGATTACTGGAAATGCCGGGGAACTGCCCGCTGTGGCCCACGATTTTACCCAGCTTGCCCGAGCGTAATTCGAAGCCATATCCATAGCTGCCCTTGTCTGCACGGCCTGCGGTCTGGTCTTGCCAGAATAACTGGCGCGTTGCTGGCTTGAGCAACTTGCCAGTCTGAAGTGCATCCGCAAAGCGCAGCAGGTCTGGTGCGTTTGAGTAGCCTATGCCATAAGGGCCGCCGCGTACTGGTATCAGGACGGTGTTTTCTTTCCTGCTGGCTGTCGCACCTCGCGTGCTGATGTAGCCGGTGGCGAGGTTTTCTGTTCCCTCATCCCTGATATAGTTATCGGTACTATTCATGCCTGTCGCCAGAAACACATGCTGGCGTACATAGTCAAAATAATCTTGTCCCGAGACTTTTTCTATGATGACACCGAGGAAAAACATACCCATATTGCTGTACAAATAATTGCTGCCGGGCGCAAACTCCAGTGCCGCATCGCGTATAAATGGCTTGTAGTCAGCCAAGTTTCGCATGGCGGCCATCTGCATATACGGACCGTTGGTAAACTTGTTGGTAAAAATATTTCCCAGCCCAGATGTGTGCGACAGCAACTGGCCGATGGTGATTTTTTTCGCCACCTCAGGTGACAACCAGCTGGCATCCACATATTTGCTGACCGGGTCTGCATAGGACAAACGCCCCGCATCCGCTAGCTGGCCTATGGCAACCGCCGTAAACATCTTGCCGACCGAGGCGACATTGAAGATGGTATCCATCGTATTCGCCACATGATAACGCTTGCTGGCTTCACCACATGCTGCTTCGCTGATGACATGATTGCCCCTGGCGACGACATACACACCTGAAAATTCATCCTTGCTACAGACTGTGCTGAATAAGGCTTGCAACTTGTCTTTCAGTGCAGCTTCCACAGCGGGCGACAGAGCCGTGTTTTTATCTGTAATTGCATACGCAGCGGTTTGTCCGGCAACCTGGGATGACAATATCAAACTCAGTATGGCTGGCAGTGCATGGTATGGACGCATTAGTTTTCTTTTCGGGTGCATGGATGAGAAGCGGTAAAAATTTTGTTGACAGCTTTTGTTGACTGTAATTCATGACGTTGTCGATTTTATATGAGTATGCGGTATTGTCAACTTACGGGCGGTGGAGAAATTTTGTAAAGTAGCGTGATGAAAAAATCTTTGCTCTATTGCGGCTTCCGCTATCCGGCAGAAATCATTAGTCATGTCGTGTGGCTCTACTTCCGGTTCGCGCTGAGTTTTCGCGACATAGAAGAACTAATGGCCAGCCGTGGCATCATCGCCGCTGAACAAACGCTGGCCGCTGCCAATGCTGACATCGGTCAGGCCAAGGCGCAGTATTTTCCAAGCCTGAAGCTGACTACCGGTTATGGCGATGAGTCGCGTAGTTTTAAGGACTTGTTTGATCCGGCGTCTTTATTGTGGATGTGGGCGCTGGCATTACACAACCAATCTTCCGCGCCCTCGCGATTGGCGCGCTGGTGTCCGGTGCCAAAGCGCGCAAAACGCAAGCCTTGGCACAATATGTACAAAGTGTGCAAGGCGCGTTCCGCGACGTGCATGATGCGCTGGTCAACACGGCTGCTAATGAGCAAATTTATGCGGCAGGTAGTCGTCGTGTCACAGCGTTAAAAAGACTCACTGCGTATAGCTGACTTGTGTTACAAAAACGGTACAGCAGCTATCTCTATGTACTCAGCGCGCAGCTTGATTTACAGCAAGCCCAATCGACTTTGACTGATACTCAGCGGGCACATCTGGCTGCTGTTGTCAGCATCTACAAAGCCGTCGGCGGTGGTTGGGATAAGTCAGAGAAACTCGCTGCTAAGTAACCGTTTAATTAAAATAAGGGGGGTATACGCCGAAAATACCCTTAATGTCCATAGGTTATTTGGACGTTAAAATATACTGTAGTGAGTATATTTAACCCAGAATTTCCATTGGTACAGCGACAAGTGTGCCTTTGGCGGATTGAATGGCTAGACGCGACGACGACGCAATCTGCCTCTTGCCAGGAGGAGCGACAACGTCAGGCAGTTCGCCAAAGGCACAATTGTCTCTGTAGCGCTCCCACTCGAATCGCGGTGGTGCTATCCCTCCGAAGACCGCATGTCGTCTGCTTTTTTTGCGAAGTGATAGCGGTCTAATGGAAAATCTGGGTTTACAGGTCGAATCAATCAGTTTCGCCTTTTAAAGGTGCGGTGCTAACCTGAATCACAAAATGAAAAAGCCATCCTTTAAGATGGCTTTTTTTAACTGAGATTCAAATTGAGACTAAGACTTAATTCCCACGACGCATCATTTCAAAAAACTCTGCATTGTTCTTAGTTGCCTTCATTTTGTCGAGGATGAATTCCATCGCTTCGATTTCGTCCATGCTATATAGCAACTTGCGCAAAATCCAGATTTTTTGCAATTGATCAGGTTTGATGAGTAACTCTTCACGGCGCGTGCCGGACTTGTTCAAATTGATCGCAGGGTAAGTACGTTTCTCAGCCAGACGGCGTTCGAGATGCACTTCCATGTTGCCGGTACCTTTAAATTCTTCATAGATCACATCATCCATGCGGCTACCAGTTTCGATCAGTGCAGTAGCGATAATGGTCAGTGAGCCACCTTCCTCTACGTTACGTGCAGCGCCGAAGAAGCGCTTCGGACGTTGCAGCGCATTTGCATCAACACCACCTGTCAATACCTTACCAGAGGCCGGAATGACAGTATTGTAAGCACGTGCCAGACGGGTGATCGAGTCGAGCAGAATGACCACGTCCTTTTTCATTTCGACTAGGCGCTTGGCTTTTTCCAGCACCATCTCAGCGACTTGTACGTGACGGGTAGCTGGTTCATCAAACGTCGATGCAACAACTTCACCGCGTACGGAGCGTTGCATCTCAGTCACTTCTTCCGGGCGTTCGTCAATCAGCAAGACGATCATCGTAACGTCTGGATGATTGGTGGTAATGGCATGCGCAATATGTTGCAGCATGACGGATTTACCGGATTTAGGTGACGCTACTAATAAGCCGCGCTGGCCTTTGCCGATAGGGGCGATCAGATCAATGATACGGCCAGTGGTGTTTTCTTCACCACGCATATCACGTTCTAATTGCAAGACTTTGTTTGGATGCAGCGGTGTTAAGTTTTCAAACAGAATACGGTGTTTGGAGGCTTCTGGCGCTTCGCCATTGACCTTGTCCACTTTGACCAGGGCGAAATAACGTTCGCCATCTTTTGGTGTGCGGACTTCACCCTCAATCGAATCGCCTGTGTGCAGGTTGAATCGTCGGATCTGTGAAGGAGAGATATAAATATCGTCGGTAGATGCCATGTAACTGGCATCGGGCGAGCGCAAGAAGCCAAAGCCGTCTGGCAATACTTCTAAGGCGCCATCGCCAAAAATTTGTTCGCCGGATTTGGCGCGTTTTTTCAGGATTGCGAACATAAGTTCTTGTTTGCGCATCCGTGCTGCGTTGTCAATGTCTAAACCGATGGCCATTTCTAGCAAGGCTGAGACGTGTAACGCCTTTAATTCTGATAAGTGCATGTTGAGTGTCCCGGGATGGGATAAGTAGGTGGGGGAGTGAACAGAGGTGAACTACAGGATGGTGTTTTTAGGATTTCTGCTATTTTTTGCCGCTTCTCATTATTTTTTTGAGAACGAACAAAAAATTGATTGTCGATTTGGTTTTTTAAATATCTTTTTAAAGCGCGTTTTTATAAAAACGTTTTTAAATCTAAATGAACGACGCCTTAACGCCGCTCATCTTTTTATAGCTGTGCATTTTACCTTACTTATCTAAGAATATTCTGTAACTTAAACTATCTTAAATATTGCTGTCGATAAATGCAGTCAATTGACCTTTTGCTAATGCGCCGACTTTTTGTGCTGCAGCAGCGCCATCTTTGAACAAAATCAAAGTAGGAATGCCACGAATACCAAATTTAGCTGGAACAGCTTGATTTGCATCGACATCCATTTTTGCAATGATGATCTTACCATCGTATTCTTTTGCTACTTCTTCCAGAATCGGGGCGATCATTTTGCATGGACCGCACCATTCAGCCCAAAAATCGACTAAAACTGGTTTGTCAGATTTCAACACGTCTGCTTCAAAAGAAGCATCGCTTACATATTTGATGTTTTCGCTCATGGAATCCTCATTCGAGGGAAAAATTAAAGGGGGTACAGCGCCACAGAAATAATAACTGAAATCGACTGGTAGGATCTTTGATCTACATCATCGATGATGACGCTTCCGGTAGAACAATTAATATCTGGAGGCGATCTGCACAAATTCAATGCTTTTGAACGGTGCAACACTGGATTCAGTGATGTCTAGTGGCAAACTACGCGTCAAATAATAACCTATTTTTTATAAAAGTGGGATCAAGCTCTGAAATTGCGTAGTCTGTCGCATAAAATGCGCTTATCTAAAGCTTGTCATTTACTAAAAAATCACGAAAATTCTTGAAACTCCATGCGATCTTCCACTGAGCTTATTGCGGCATCCGGCAACTTCTGGCAACAAGCTGCGCATCGCTTTGTACTTGATGTTGTGTCGCCAGCCTGGCCGCTGACATCGGCTAATGATTATTCTGCTGTGCGTGTTGTGGTGCCGACTTTTGAACATGCGCAATTATTTTTAAAAGCACTGGCACACGAGCTGCAGATTAATTTTATTCCACCTCGCATACAAACTATGTTTGCCTGGGTGGAGATGTTGCCGCCACAAACCCATAAAAGAGTCAGCGCACCGAGCGAGCGTCTGATGAGTTTGTATGCCGAGTTGAGGCAGCATGCCTGGCTAAAAAAATTATTTACTGCCAGACGCAATACGGACTTGCTGCCCCTGGCGCAGACTTTATTAAACTTATCGGATGAGCTGACGCAGGCCTTGTTAGCTTCCGTACTAGATGACAGAGAGCAAACGGCACAGCGCTGGCATACTGCCTTGGCACAGTTGCCGCAGCCAACGCAGAAAATCTTATCGGAAGAAGCGCAACTGGTCTGGACTATTTGGCAAAGTCAGTTGGATGAACATGACGCCATCGGACAAACGCATCAGCAATGGCTGCGTATTGCGCAGCAAGCGCAGGAACCTTTAGTCTGGATCAGCCCAACTGCACCGAACGCACTGGAGCAAGCGTTTTTAGATGTGTATTCTAAAAAGAAAAAACTCTTAATGATCTTGCTGGATTGGCGCGTCACATCCATTACGCAGCCATACGCATCTGCCTGGCCGAATTTATTTGAAGATGTTAACAGCGGCCCGCAGCAATTTACCCTGGATCAGGCCGACGTATCGCATATTCGCTTATGTGAGGCGAGTTCGCTTGAAGACGAGGCGCAGCAAGGCGCGCAGACTATTATTGATTGGTTACAGGCGGGTCGTCAGAGCATTGCAGTGATCGCACAAGACCGTGTGGTGGCGCGTCGTATTCGGGCCTTATTAGAAAGAGCACAGGTATTTGTTGCAGATGAAACTGGCTGGAAACTCTCGACGACCCGCGCTGCTGCCGCGATTGCCGCTTGGTTTGAGGTGGTTGCCACACGTGCCGATACGATGGCATTGCTGGATCTGTTGAAGTCGCCTTACTTACCTGGCGGCCTGTCTGGTGCATCTGCAAAAGACGCCGCTCGGACCGATGCGGTGATTGAAATGAATGCGAAGGCCGATGCGGTGATGCATATCGAACTGGCCTTGCGTCGCGCTAACGTTCTCGGTGGTTGGGAGGCGATTTTATCCACGCTGGATAGTAAGCCCGACGAGCGCAAATGGATCGCAGCGCTTGCGCGTCAGGCAGCAGGATTCAGCGGACGTAAAAGTATCTCTGATTGGAGTCGGGCAAGCATACAGATGCTTTACGAGTCAGGCATGCATCCGCAGTTGCAAGCCGACAGTGCAGGCTCACAAATTATTCAGTTATTGCAAGCGTTGACGGAGGATTGTCAGCAGATGGAGGCAACGTTCTCCTTTTCGGAGTGGCGTGCCTTTATTAATTTACAGCTGGAAAATGCACCTTATATCACCGCCAGAATAGATAAGCGCGTATTTATGTTGCCGTTGAATGGTGCTCGCTTGCGACGATTTGATGCGGTGTTGCTGGTTGGTGCAGATGCCGCACATTTGCCATCGCAAGCACAGGAAGTTTTGTTTTTTACCAATGCGGTCAGACGCGAATGTGGTTTGACGACCCGTGAGCAAAGGCAGCAACAACAGCTCAGAGACTTTACCGAGTTATTGCTATCCAATCCAGAAGTGGTTTTGTCATGGCAAGGTCAGCAGCAAGGGGAGCATAATCCTGTGAGTCCTTGGCTGGCGCAATTGAATCTGGCGCTGGAGCGCAATGGCAGCAAGGCGCTTCTCAAACATCATCCGATGTTGTCGACTGTGAATCTGCAATCAGAAACCCTACAACAACCACGCCCAGTCGCCGCTATATTAGCGCCAACTACCTTGTCCTCCAGCGGATATAGCAGCTTGCTCGCATGTCCTTATCAGTTTTTTGCCCGACGGATGTTGCGGCTGGATGCGCTGGATGAATTGTCAGACATGCCCGAAAAACGTGACTACGGCGATTGGTTGCACGCGATTCTTAAAACTTACCACGATCAATTATCGGGGCATCAGCCGGAAGACAGAATCCAATTGCTGAGAGATATTTCTACCCAACGTTTTGACGATATTTTAAAGCGCAGTCCTGCAGCCTTGGGATATAGCGTGCGCTGGAATAAAGTGATACCTGAATATGTCGCCTGGGCTAATCAGCGCGAGGCAGATGGCTGGCAATTTGAAATCGGTGAGGATTGGCGCGAGCGTACTTTGATCTGGTCCGACCAAGGTGAAAACGCGAACATCGTTTTGCGGGGAAGGATAGATAGGATTGATAAAAACCAAGACGGTGAACATGCGGTCTTGGATTACAAAACTAAAACACAAACCGCATTAATGAAACGTTTAAAAGAAGGCGAGGATCAGCAATTACCCTTTTATGGTTTGCTGGCAAATCAGACTGTTGCTGCTGCAAGCTATGTTGCTTTGGAATTAGACAAAGGCAAAATTGGTGCCGCCACCGCCGATAATTTTAGCGACTGGACGAATGTATTGGAAGTGGATATCAAAAGTAATATGCAGGCAATCAGAGATAACACACCACTGCCAGCACAAGGTACAGAATCGGTCTGCCAGTATTGCGAAATGCGTGGACTATGCCGCAAGGGAGCATGGTCATGATGTTATCGCCGATCTTGTCCCCGTTGTTATCCCCACTATTATCACCTTCGTCGTCCCATTCTTCACCAAACGACGATGTTCAAGCCTATGAAATTAACGGACATGGCAGCGACACTGTAAGCTTCACTGCCACCGCATGTAATCCACAATTGTCAGTAGTAGTTGAGGCTTGTGCTGGTAGTGGCAAGACATGGTTACTCGTAGCGCGTATGTTGCGCCTGTTGCTGGCTGGCGCTGAGCCGGGTGAGTTATTGGCGATTACCTTTACCCGCAAAGCTGCGCAAGAAATGCGTGAGCGCCTGATGGCACTGTTACGCGAGTTAGCCTTAGTTGATGAGACTGCGGCTATTCAATTGTTGACAGAACGTGGGATACAGCAAAACGATATTCCCTCAATGTTGCCTAAAGCGCGACGTCTTTACGATAAGATTTTATCCAGCCCGCAAGTGTTAGCGATGGACACTTTTCATAGCTGGTTTGGACGCCTGATCCAGTTAGCACCGCTGGCCTCAGGCGTGCCCCATGGCTTTAGTTTGCTAGAGGCAACTGCTGACTTGCAAAGAGAAGCTTATGCGCAGCTGATGCAATCCCTGACTGATGCCGAGAATCAGGATGTGCGTCATGCCTTATTACTCTTGTACGAAGAGTTAGGTGATTTCAACACCAAAAAAATGCTGGATGCATTTTTAGATAAACGTGCGGAATGGTGGGCATCCAATCAACATGGGCTTGAAGGCGATCCCTTGGATTGGCTGCGCGAGATTTGTGGCGCTGATGCAGAGGTCGATCCACGATTGGCCTTGTGGGATGATCAAGAACTATGTCAGCGTATTAATGCAATCGCATTATGTTTAGGGCAGGGTACCGCGACCAATCAAAAGCGTGCAACTGCGATAGAAACTGCTATGAGCACAGGTACGAACTTAGACAGCTTTGATGCCTTATGCCATGAGTTTTTTGGTACTGATGGCAAAAATAGATCCAATACAAAAACAAAAAATTTACTCATCGCAATCGAAAAATGGCTAGGTGCAGATAGTGTTGCCAGCTTTGATGATGAGTGTACTGTCATTGCAGAAACGCTTAAATTATTGCGTCGGCGTAGCGGTGAAAAAATGGTGCTCACCATTAATCAGGCCTTGTTTAAAGTCGGTGCAGCTTATCTGGAGTGCTATCAATCTTTGAAATCGGATCAGAGAGTATTTGACTTTGCCGATTTGGAATGGCAAGCCTACAGGCTTCTAAGTAACGAGGAATACGCAGCATATTTACATAGCCGGCTAGATGCGCGTTACAAGCATATTTTGCTGGACGAATTTCAGGATACCAATCCTTTACAGTGGGGCATCGTCCAAGCGTGGCTAGATGCCTATGGCAACGACGTGGCGCGGCCAACCGTCTTCATTGTTGGTGATCCTAAGCAGTCAATTTACCGTTTTCGCCGTGCAGAACCACGCGTGTTCTCTGCTGCAAGACAAATGTTGGCGCAGCATGGCGCACAACTGCTACGCACCAATCAGACTCGCAGAAATGCGCCCGAGATTGTGTCTGTCTTGAATGACAGCATGCGTCAAAATAAAATCTATCTGCCACAAACCAGCGCCTCTACAGCGATGGGTGAAGTATGGCGTTTACCCTTAATCAGTGCATCGATTAGTACGATGAATCAAGGTAAAGAAGATTCTGATATTAGCGGCGAGACTCAATCTTCAAACCGTACTTTACGTAATCCCTTCACCACGCCAATGATTGAAGAAGAGGATAGTCGTCGCATGGAGGAGGGACGTCAGGTCGCACAAGCTCTGCTATTGGCGCGGCAGCAACTGGGGAACTTACCTTGGTCAGAAGTCATGTTATTGGTCAGGCGCCGTACTCATCTGGCTGCGTATGAAAATGCTCTGCGTGAACTTGGTATTCCGTTTGTATCCAGCAGGCGAGGTGGTTTGCTGGAAGCCTTGGAAGTTGCAGATCTGATCGCTTTATTAGGATTTTTGATGACGCCGGGCGATAACCGTGCGTTGGCACATGTGCTGAAGTCGCCGATTTTTTCTGCGACTGACGACAACCTGATCACGTTAGCGCAGCGATCAGAAGCGTCGTGGTGGAAGCGTTTGCAAGCTAGTGCATTATCAGCATCAGCATCGGTGGTAGCGCAGGAAGTTTTTGTCCGGGCAGCACGGTTATTGCAAGACTGGATGCAAGCGGCACATGATTTGCCCGTACATGATTTGCTTGACCGGATTTTGCATCAGGGCGAATTGCTGTCGCGCTACGCACAGCTTGCTAGTCCGGCGGAGCGACATCAAGTCATAGGGAATATTCACGCCTTTTTAGAACTGGCGCTCAACATGGACGCGGGGCGCTATCCTAGCTTGCCTAAGTTTATTGCGGCCCTCAATGTGTTTAGAAATGGAGGGGAAGGCGATGCGCCTGATGAGTCGGCAGTAGATGATGCAGCCGACGCAGTAAGAATATTAACCATCCATAGTGCCAAAGGGCTAGAGGCATCAGTCGTTGTTGTACTCGATGCTAACCATAGCGAATCCGCCAAAGATCAGGTCGGCATCTTATGCCAATGGCCATTACAAGAAGGCGATGCCAGACATTTTTCTGTCTTCGGACGCAAGGATCAGCGTGGTGCAGCGCGGGATGCATTGTTCGCGCAAGAGGAGGCGCAAGCCGCACAAGAGAACTGGAACTTGCTTTACGTCGCCGCCACTCGCGCTAAAAATTTATTGATACTCAGTGGTATTGCTAGCGACAAAAAAACGAAGAGCGCCGTGATCGATGAAGGCGGGGATGTCATCATCGGCTTGATTCAAGATAGTTGGTATGATCGGCTGCAACAAGTAGGCCAAGTGAATGTGCCGGTCAACGCTGCATTAGTGCAGCAATCGCAAGGCGAATTTAGTTTGCAAGTATTTAATCCGCCCAATCTGACTTTGCCCCAAGCCGAGAGTGAACCAGTCCCAAGTGACGCGCAGCTGGAGGGCATTGCACTACATGCCTTATTAGAGCGATTGACCAATCAGGTACAAGCATGGCCTGTCGTTGTTCCCGAGGCGGAGGCGATTGCTGCCTGGCTGCCTTGTGCTAGTAGTATCGCGGCCACCATACGTCAGCAAGCTTTAGCAATATTGAGTCAGGCGACGCTGGAAAAATACTTTAATCCTGCCCATTTTGTGTATGCCCGCAATGAGATGGATGTTTTGTTCCAGCAACAACTTTTACGTCTGGACCGAATGGTCGTTTTTAAAGACGAAATATGGATTCTCGATTACAAGCGGGCTTTGTTAGAATCTGAGCGGCTAGACTACCAGACCCAATTACAAACCTACGCTGATGCGCTGCGCGAGTTGCATAAGGATAAAAAAATTAAAGCGGCCTTGATATTAAGTGACGGTGCTCTGGTAGAAATGCTATAAAGTGACGTTTCAATTTATAATTTAGTTGGTATTGTTTAGCCCGCGCTCTTTCCGCGTTTTTGCCATGTTTTTACCAACCTAGTGACGAGATGAATTCTGAATTTGAATTACTTGCTGAAAAAGTCGCACGGCTCGCAGAGCTGACCGATTTTTTACGCCTTGAGAACGCTGAGCTACGGCGCGATATCGTTGCTCTGACCGAAGAAAATGGTGAGATGCATCAACGTATGGATGAAGCACACGAACGCGTAACAGCTTTGCTCGCGCAATTACCAGTTGAGAACGATTCAGATAAGGATGCCGCATGAAAGACAATGTGATCCAGCTAGATGTCAGCATCATGGGACAAGCCTATAAGCTCAGCTGTAAAGAAGGTGAAGACAAAGCATTGCTAGCTGCAGTCGCTTACCTTAACGAAAAAATGTGCACCATCCGCGACGCCGCCAAGATTAAAGGTAACGACAGAATCGCAGTAATGGCAGCTTTGGGTGTTACGGCAGAATTGCTATCGACCAAATCGCCAGAGGGGCCTTTGTCTGGATTGTCGATTGCAGACGTCAAGCAAAAAATTAATCATATGCATGAGGTCTTGGACAAAGCACTAACACCCCAAGAAAATCTATTTTGAACCGTGCTTGTATTGGTTTAATCAATCAAAAAGAGTTAAAAAAAGCTGTACGACATCGCGGATAGGAGTAAACTTAAATTCCCTACCGTGTTCGCCAGTGCCATATATTCCTTGAACCATTTATGTGCACAGGCTGCGGGAATTGTTCGACAGGTGTGAGCGTCGCTAGTCCGATGAACCCGAAGTTGAACCGACTGTGGCCAACTTGAACCTCCTGGTTCAGGATGCCGGCATAGCGGCATTGGTGGGGACTTATTCCAGAGCACTTACAGCGTTTGCTGTGAGTGCTTTTTTATTGGGACTTACGCAAAACCGCCCCAAAGCGTTGCAGCGACTAGCCGTACTAATGTACTGTCATCGCTGTGCCTTGCCGGGACAATTTTGCGTAAGTCCTATTTGTTTGTAGGCTTGTTTTTTCGACGTTTGACTGAGCAAAGGTGATGCGAGCTTGTCTAACGGTGCAACGTCTTAGAAACTAATTTTCCTTTAGTATTGCTTGTCGTGTTGTGCCAATATCCACTTGGTCGGCTCTTAGATATCGTTAGGCCAAGATGCAACTAAGATGCTTTGGTATTTAATATACTCATATATGTATATTTTAATCGTCCAAGTAATCATTGGACGATAAGGCATTTTTTTAAAAATTTACGGGGAGTATATTGTTATGGCGTATTGGTTAATGAAGTCCGAGCCGGATGAAGTGAGCATTGATGACGCTTTATCTGCATCCTCGATAGCCTGGTTTGGCGTGCGAAATTACCAGGCACGTAACTTTATGCGTGATGCAATGAAGGTTGGTGATGGAGTACTGTTTTATCACTCCAGTTGCGCAGAGCCTGGTATTGCTGGGCTGGCTGAAGTTGCGAGCAGCGCGTATCCCGATCACACACAATTTGATCCGCAAAGTCATTATTTTGATCCCAAGGCGTCGCAAGAAAATCCGCGCTGGATGATGGTGGATATCCGGGCATTGCGCAAGACGCGTTTATTAAGCCTGGCAGAGCTACGCACTCATGGGGCCTTGGCAGATATGCTGGTACTACAGAAGGGGAGTCGTTTGTCGATCACGCCAGTGACTGCCGCAGAATGGGCAGTCATCATGAAGTTATTGGACTGAGCTTTTTAACGGCACTATCGTTTTCGATCAGAGATTAATCCTACGATAATGCCGTAATAATGTTACCTAGGCTTTAGCTGATTTTCTATATACAAACACCAGTATCACCAGTCCACCAATAATCATTGGTAGCGAAAGTATTTGTCCGGCAGAAATGGTCATGCCTGCTAGGTTCACTTGCCAATCCGGCGTACGGAAATACTCGGTAAAAAATCGTGCGCAGCCGTACAGCATTACAAACATTGCGCCGACAGCCAGAGGTGGCCGCGCTTTACGGGCATATATCCATAAAATAACAAACAGCAACAATCCATCCACTAAGGCCTGATAAATTGGCGACGGATGTACCAGGTGATCCACACCAGGCCATTGCATTGCCCAAGGTAAATCGGCTGAAGCAATCCGACCTGGTAGTTCGTGGTTGATAAAGTTGCCGATGCGCCCCGCAGCGTAGCCTAGCGGCACCAGCGGCGCGATGAAATCAAATACATTCACCAATGGTCGACCCACTTTGCGCGCCCAGAAGAACATCGCAATCAAAACGCCGATAAAGCCGCCGTGAAATGACATGCCGCCATGCCAGACCATCAGTATTTCTAAGGGATTGCTGATCAATTCACTTGGCCGGTAAAACAGAAATTCACCAATGCGCCCGCCCAGGACAACACCAAGCACGCCATAAAACAGCATGTCATCAATGTCTTCGTTTTTCCATCCCTGAGCTGCAATATGCGGTGAGCGAATGCGTACCCGGCCTAGCAAGACAAATTGTATAAACGCGACCAGATACATCAGTCCATACCAGTGTACAGAAACAGGTCCTAAATGGAATGCTACTGGATCTGGGTTGGGGTGAATCAGCATAGCTACTCTTTCGTTTGTAATAAGGTGAACCGAGATTTTTCATTAGACGCACCATAGGTGCTATTTGAGTGCTGGCGGCGCATTTACGGTCATTTTTTGATGCTCTTCGTTGCTCACGGCTAGCCATGAGCGCCTTAGTTACAACAAACTCACATCAAAACTGCCTCGAAAAGTGCATCTGCCATTAGCTCAAATCCTAACGGAAAATCTCGGTTAAAAAAGCCTGCAGCACGGGAGACGTATTATCTTTACGCCATGCCACGCCGATTTCTACCACATGGCTAGTTTGCGGCAGACTTAGGTAAGTCACACCGGGACGTTTTAAATTCGAGACAGATTGTGGCACAAGCGCGATGCCCATGCCAGCGGAGACTAAGCCGACGATGGTTTGCATTTGTATCGCTTCCTGACTAATTGCCGGGGTCAACCCGAGTTCTCGGAAGCAGCCAAGTATTAAGTCATGTAAAGCTGGCGCAATTTTGCGTGGAAAAATAATTAGAGGCAGATGCTGGTAATCCAATAGTGAGACGTCGTGTGTTTTTGTCGCAAAGCTTTCCGGTACTGCTAGTATCAACGGCTCGGACAAGACTTTTTGGTAGGCTAACAGATTACGCAAACGATCTGGTATCGGCGGGATGATCAGGCCAGCATCGATTTCACCTTTCTCCAGAGCGATTAATTGAACATCACTGGTTGCCTCTCGCAGTTCAATCTGCACAGCCGCATGACTTTGCCGGAATGTTCGCAGATAGGGTGGCAAGATGCTGTAGTCGGCGATAGACACAAATGCCAGCGACAAATGACCGCTAGCACCGGCGGCTGCGCGTTGTACTAGTGCGGGCAAGCCCTGTGCCTGCTGAAGTATGCGGCGTGCCTCTGGCAGCAGTGCTAGCCCGGCAGCGGTCAGCGCGATACTACGAGTGCTGCGGGTAAATAAAGCAGTGCCAAGAGTAGCTTCAAGCGCTTGTATAGTTTGTGACAGCGGTGGTTGCGTCATGTGTAATTTAGCCGCAGCTCGACCAAAATGCATTTCTTCTGCTACCGCGAGAAAATAACGTAGTTGTCGTAATTCCAGATTCATATGGACCGCATCTGATCGATGCATGAATCAGCTAATCTATAGATGGTTTCACGCAAATTGGTTAGGCTTGGTGGATAAAAATTAGTCAGGGATTTCAACAAGTTAAATGTTTTTTGCATTTGAGATTACGCTGAATCTGGTACAGACTGATGTACTGAACTTAACATACTCCCCCTTTTTTTAAGGAATAGTATCGATTGCCCAATAAATACCTTGACGATTAAAAGATATTACTAAAAGTATTTACGCAGTACAAGATTATTGGTGCGTCGACATCCCTGACCAATTCAAAAAAAACCTGGATAAAAGTTTATTTTATGCTTGAGAAAAGAAAGGTCTTAGTTAGGTGCGCAGACAGTTTATTTTTTCTTTTCAAACGTCCGCTTGACTCGTTCTTTTTTGATTTTTTCAAAATGCTGGTGATCTTTTCGCTTATCCAGTCCCAGGATACGTTCGAAATATTCAAACCATAAAAAAGCAAACACAGCTAGGCCGACTGGCCACCACCAAGAAATATTCGCTAAAAAGCCGACTTCTAAATATTTAAGTAAAAACAACAACGCAACTAGAATGATGAGAGGCATGATGGCTCCTTTTGCCAGATATTAGGAGTAATTTTACTTATGGTCAACCTTATGTTTAGCCGACACGTTCTATGCTGGACACAGCGTATCAAAATAAGCAAAACGCAGTAAAATGGAGCAACAAATTTTCTAACTTGGAGAAAGTAATGAACAAGTCTTTATTAGCGGTAAGTGCACTTTTTACGATGATGGTTTCTGGTGCGGCATTGGCCAATATGGAATTAGCAAAATCTAAAAACTGCATGGCTTGTCATGCTGTTGCTAATAAAGTTGTGGGTCCCGCTTACAAAGATGTCGCTAAAAAATATGCTGGCGACAAAACAGCAGAAGACACCTTGGTAAAAAAAGTGATTGCTGGTGGTAGTGGCGTCTGGGGAGCAGTTCCCATGCCAGCTAATCCACAGGTGTCTGAAGCTGAGGCACATACTTTAGTTAAGTGGGTTTTGTCGACCAAGTAATTTTGCCTGAGCCCTGAATATGACACAGGAGCGTTTTAAGATTAATATAATCCTAGTTTTACAAGTGGTTTAGATCATATTGCTTTATCAGTTTTTAATAATGTAACTGAGAAATAAAAAACGCTGCAAGCCTTTGAGGTTTGCAGCGTTTTTATTTGGTCGCATTTTTATGAAATAGACTGACGAATCAGCCTGTGCAAATCACGATAGCCTCGAATTATTTTACAACTTGCAGCAACTCACGCTTGCCGCCTTTGTATGTGTACAAAGTCAATGTACCGTCTTTGATATCGCCTTTAGCATCAAATTCGATGTCGCCAGTAATACCTTTGTGCTTGATTTTAGCCAGGAAAGGCAGGTACTTTGCTGGTTCTGCTGATTTAGCTTGTTGCATCGCATCAACCATCGTCATCACAGCATCGTATACATACGGTGCGTAGATTTGAACGTCCAGACCAAATTTCTTCTTGTAAGCTGCTTTCCAGTCATCCAACACTTTTTTCTGTGCATCTAAAACACCGCCGGCTTCTGCGCAGACAACTTGACCTTCGCCAATGCCGTCACCAGCCAGTTTCACTAAGTCAGTAGTACAGATACCATCGCCGCCCATGAACTTAGCAGTAATGCCAAGTGCTTTCATCTGACGCAACATCGGACCTGCAACTGCATCCATACCGCCGAAGAAAATCACATCTGGATTCTTCGCTTTGATTGTGGTCAGGATCGCGCTGAAATCAGTCGATTTGTCAGTCGTATGTTCAGTAACAACAACTTCAGCACCTTTGGCTTTAGCACCCTTCATGAACTCGGCCGCAACACCTTCGCCGTAGGCCGTTTTGTCATCGATGACAGCTACTTTTTTAGCTTTGTTAATTTGCACAGCGTAACGACCCAAAGTGCCACCCAATTGACCGTCATTAGCAACAACGCGGAACGCGCCTTTGTAGCCTTGTTGTGTGTATTTTGGATTTGTTGCAGATGGGGAGATTTGCGGGATGCCTGCGTCGTTGTAGATTTTAGAAGCTGGGATTGTCGTACCAGAGTTCAAGTGACCGATCACGCCATTTACTTTTGCATCGACCAATTTTTGTGCTACGGTTGTGCCTTGTTTTGGATCGGCAGCGTCATCTTCTGTCAGCAGTTCGAATTTAACTTTTTTGCCATCGATCATCGTGCCTTTAGCATTCAGTTCTTCGATCGCCATTTTGGCACCATTTTCATTGTCTTTACCCAAATGGGCAATCGCGCCGGAAATAGGGCCTACGTGACCGATTTTAATAACTTGTTCTTGAGCAGCCGCAGTACCAGCGAAGGCGAAAGCAATTGCGCCAGCCAGTGGAATCATTTTAATTTTGAACGACATGAACATACTCCTAAGGTTTAAAAAAAGTAGGACAACATTACTGCATCTCTGACTTATTCAGAAAACTGAATATGCAAAAGGTACAACAGAAAAATTAATAAGCAAAGCTATTTTCTTTTGTTTTTTCATAAATAAGACGATTTTTATATGCCTCAATATCGCTCACTCGACAAGGTTGATCGCAAGCTCTTGAACCTGTTACAGAAGGATAATCAGATACCTACCCGGGTTCTGGCAGACAAGCTCCATATCTCACAACCAACTTGCCTGCGGCGTATAAGAGAGTTGCGTGAGCTCGGCGTAATTAGTGCAGAAGTAGCTATGGTTGATCCATTTGCACTGGGATATGGCATGCTGGCTTTTTTAGAGGTATCGCTGATCAATCAGTCTGATGAGCATATGCAAGAATTTGAAGCGGGAATGAACAAAGAAGCTGAAGTGATGCAGTGTTATTTTGTGTCTGGCGAATACGATTACTTCCTGGTTATTCATGTTATTGACATGGATGCCTATTATCAGTTTGTACGTCGTGTTATTTCTGGTTCTGGCAATGTACGTCACTTCCACTCACGTTTTCCGATGAAGCGTGCCAAGTTTGCAACACGTATTACATTTGATGAGAAGATGCCTGAGTTGCCAGTTAAAGTAAGCAAATAATTCTTGTAACGAGTTGTTGCGTTTATGATTACGCCGATGATGAAGAGGTTACGCCGTACCGCCCCTCGGTATCGAGTCCAGCGCAATTACCATTTCCAGGACAATTAGAACTGGAATTGGGTCTGCTTAGCACCAAGCAAGATGGAACCAGACGAGATAGTTTGCCTTACCAATTAAAGCTGGCGTTTAATCCGCAATGGGGTGTGCTAGTCGGTGGCGAGGCCTTAGTCTCGTCTTTGGACGATCAGGGCAACCGTGAGCGCGGCTGGGGTGATACCACGCTAGTATTAAAGCGTGCCTTTTTGATGAATGACGACACTGCATTTGGACTGGAGTTTGGCGTCAAAGTCCTCACTGCTAAAAATACGATCGGTAATGGCAAAACAGATTACAGCGTGAATGGGATTTACAGTAAAGGCATCGGCAAACTGCATATAGACGCCAACCTAAATTTTACACGTTTGGGCTTGGTCGATCCCGGTACTGCCAGTACACAAACAGGTGTTTCAACATCGGCATCAATAGCCGTCACTGAAAATTGGGGTGTCACGGCAGAACTCAGTGGCACACGCAGACGCGGCACTGACGATACTGCCCAAGCTTTGGCTGCGTTAACCTACAGCCCGAGTAATAAACTGACGATTGATTTTGGTTTTGCTAAAGGTCTGAATAAGGCATCATCAGATTTATCTTTATTCACCGGATTGGTTATGCCGCTGGCAAAATTGTGGTGATATTTGAGTTGTTGAGACGTGTCAGTCAACGTGATGAAAATTGCGTCTAAATGAAGTCAATTCTTGTAGGGTGCTTGAGTGAGTTACGCGGACTAACCAATATCAGTTTAAGTTTTATCCATCGGTGCGCATGACGCACTTCACCGGAAATACAAACTAAAGCGGCAGCAGCGCGCTAAATTTAGTGATGCTGCCTCTCTAGTGTTAATGCTGATGCCCGTGATCGCCATGTACATGACCATGCATAATTTCTTCCGCGGTCGCTGCGCGTACTCCTAATACTTGCAAACCTACACTCAAGGATTTGCCCGCTAGCGGGTGATTGGCGTCGAGCATTACCTGATCGCCTTTGATTTTAAGTACGGTGTAAATGGTTTCCTCACCCGTGTCAGTATGTCCTTGCATAGACGCACCTACTTTGACACCAGGAGGGAAATCTTTCTTGGAAATTGTTCTCAGCAAACTTTCATCACGTAGACCAAAAGCATCTTCTGGCGCCAGATCCAGGGTGGCTTTAAAACCGACTTCCTGATCTTGCAAGGCAGCTTCTATTTTTGGCAGTAAATTGTCATAACCACCGTGCAAATAAGCGATCGGGGTTTTGCCGTTTTCAATGACTTTGCCGTTGATCTCGGCCACGGTAAAGCGCAGGGTGACGGCGGTGTCTTTATCAATTTTCATAAGATTTTTAGCGTAAGAATAGAAAGTGCAAGCATATTAACCGAAGTGACTACTTTGATGAAATCAGATCATGTGCAAATGGGTTTTTCCTCGTTAGCGTGAGATTTTTGTTTATCACTGAGCTCATTTTATTGCGTCAGCGATGATTGTCGTTCAAAAAAAGCCCAGATCATTGCGGTGCCATCCGGTGCCATAGGTGACGGCCCTAATAATCGCGGACGACGGAAGTAGGGTTGCGGCAGTCCATGCCCACCGCCTTGAATCGCAACCAGCTCTACTTCCACTTTAGTATCGTTACGCCATAAAAACTGTTCGACATTCACACCGTCTGCCGCTGTGCTCAGCTTCGTTACTGGTTTCCCGGTGAGGTGATTGAGGTCGGCAAAATATTGACCGGATTCTTGAGATGAGCGCACATTGCCACCCTTGTAAAACAAGCCCAGGAGGCTGGATTCTCCGCCATTGAACGGGACCAGCGGGTCCTTGGTGCCATTCATGATCATGACTGATATACCTGAATTACCGGACGCAAGTTGCTGGGCAGGCTGACATTTAAAATTCTCGGGTGACGGTACGTTTGCGGATACAGCTGCAATCGCGCGAAACCGGGACTGCGCCTCCAGCGCAAGGCGAATCGACATAAAACCACCAGACGAAACACCAGTTGCAAACACGCGATCTGGGTTGACATGAATCTCTGTGATCAGCTTGTCGGCCAGTGCGCTTAAAAAGCCAACGTCGTCTACCTCGCGCCCGTTTGCGCTGAAGTCACCAACTTTGCTACAGTCATTCCAGTCAAAACTGTAGGAGTTAGGGTAGACGACTGCGAAGCCATATTGGTCGGCGAGACGTTCATATCCATACCCGGTATCAATCCGAATTTGCGCGCCGTCTTCACCTGATCCGTGCATCACCATCACCAGCGGCGCTCCTTTTGCCAGCCCTTGCGGTACGTAGGTCAAGTATGTACGCTTGAGTCCACTCACTTCGATGGACTCCTTAGCCAGTGTGCCAGACAGCTTTGGAAGTTCTGGTTCAGGTGAGTAAATGAAGTAGCCAAATAGCAGACCAGCTATCGCTATCAATGCAATCAAACCCAAAAGACAAAACCCAAGAAAACGTAAGACACTTTTCATTAAAAAACCTCGGTAATAGAACGATTGCTGGATGACGTGGTGCTGATGTGAGCACGAACATTAACATGATCAATTGAGCTTGGATGTTACGGAACGTCCCGAGTTGCTGCTTTGATAGTCTTGTGTTGTTATTAATTCCTATGCTCAGATATCTTGTCGGGAATCTACGCATTTAACCCATTGCAGCGCAAAAATGCTTATCAAATAAATCGATTGACACAATATCCAATAAATTGGAAAATAAATCCATTATGAAAGAAATTAACCAAGATAATTAATCTACCCACACTATGCAAGACCAAAAAACTATTCAACCGCCGGACATTAATCAGCGCATTGCAAACCGACTGAGCAGCCTGCGGGCTGAGCGCGGTATGTCGCTCGATGCACTGGCGACCAAGTCGAACGTCAGTCGTTCTATGATCTCTTTGATTGAGCGCGGGGAGAGCAGTCCGACAGCGGTAGTCCTGGATAAATTGTCGTTTGGTCTGGGTGTCACGCTAGCCTCGTTTTTTGAAGAGCCGCAGCCTGATGCTAATCCACTAGTAAGGCGCGAGGAGCAATTACTGTGGATAGATCCACAGTCAGGTTATCGTCGCCGGAATATTTCACCGCCGCATTTCCGTTCGTCTATTCAGTTGGTTGAGGTGGAGTTTCCTGCCGGTGCGAGAGTGTCTTATGCAGCGGGTTTGCGTGAAGTCGGGATACATCAGCAGATCTGGGTACTGGATGGCTCGCTGGAAATTATTTGGGGTGATGTGCACCATCATCTGGAGAGCGGCGATTGTCTGGCGATGGATGAGAACAGTGCAATCGTTTATCAAAACACCAGTAACCGCCCGGTACGTTATGTCGTCGCGATTAATACCGCATCCATTTAAACATCGCCGCTTTCGGATGGAAATCTAATATTGATCTATCAGAATGTGCCTAACCATTTGACCAAATCATTTTTTGTTTATTTCGGGAGTCCAGGATGACCATAGACTATTCGACCTCGCCTCAATCGTCCTCTGAATATTCAATTCAGTTATTGCAGGCGCTCGATGATCATGAGGATATAGAAGCATTGTGCGATGTCTTGATCGATTGTGTCGAAGGCGGTGCCTCAGTTAGTTTTATGCAGCCCTTATCGCGCGCTAAGGCAGATGCATTCTGGCGGAACGTTGGTGCGAGTGTGACGCGTCAAGAGCGACTTTTGCTCGTGGCCAGAGAAGGCGCAGGTGCCATTATTGGAACAGTACAGGCAATATTGAGTCAGCCAGAAAACCAACCGCATCGCGGCGATATTTCTAAGTTACTGGTACATCGCCGGGCCCGTTCCCTTGGACTCGGTGCAGCTCTCATGAAGGCCGCAGAACAGGCAGCTCAGGCAGCAGGGAAAACGGTGTTGGTATTGGATACGGCAACAGGTGGTGGCGCAGAGTCTTTATATGAGCGGCTTGGCTGGCAGATGTGCGGGCGTATTCCAGACTATGCCTTATGGCCGCAAGGCGGGTTGTGCTCCACCACCATTTATTCCAAATCAATTTAAGCGATATTTCTTTTGTTTACCATGAACGTGGAGTCGCCTGATCAGGCTGACGTGCTCACTCTGATTGCTGAACTTGATGCATACCAGCACAGTCTTTATCCGGCAGAAAGCGTCTATTCGCTCGACTTGACTGCGGTCTCTGCGCTGCAACTTATCTGCATTGTTGCCCGCGATTTGGACCAACGCGCGGTCGCCTGCGGTGCGCTTGTTTTGGCGCCAGAATATGGGGAGATCAAGCGTATGTATGTGCATCCCACTCAGCGGGGACAAGGTTTGGCTAAACGATTGCTACATTCGCTTGAGGCAGCTGCCTATAAAGCAGGGTGTCGGCAAGTGATGCTGGAAACCGGCCCACGGCACACAGAAGCTTTGCGTCTTTATGCTCAGGCTGGGTTTGTAGTATGTGGTCGGTTTGGAAACTATCGCGACGACCCTCTAAGCGTGTTTATGTGCAAGGATCTCGTCGCCTGAGAATTAGACCAACAATGCAAAAACATTACGATCAAAGATAAGATCACATTCAGCTAACCTTACCTCTGCTCTTAGATATTCGTTGTTGGCGACCCTGTCGATATCAGTAGTGGGCACTCATTCTTGCGGTAACTCGTGAATAATCAGCCCGGTATGTTGTGCCGGCGGCTGTAGCCAGGATTTGTGACGCAGAGCTCTCTCTGCATCATGCAGTCCTGCCTGCCAGCGGTTTTGTATTGTCTCTGTACTGAAGTCGATATCTTTAAAATACTGATCGTGTTCTTGCGCCTTCATCACCAGATGTACGACATTGATTGTGTGATCGCAGCCCAGTTTCATCAAGGCTTGTATTTCCGGTTTTTTGCGTTCCGCTGCAGAGAGTTTTTCAGATAAACCGCGTATTGCTTTTTGCAGATTCTGCAGTTGGCGACGGGTTGCTAGTTGTTCTTTTGAGCGACTGGCGTATTGAATATTTTTGTACCGTGCCAATGCTTCTGCCATCGTCTTCGGCGCTGCTTCACTTGGGTCCCACAGGTCAACCATAAAGCAAAGCGCATCGCGTTGTAGTGCTCCATCCAGCAAAACCTCTAATGGTGTATTGGAGTAGATGCCGCCGTCCCAATACATTTTTCCGTCGATTTCTACCGGCGGAAAACCCGGTGGCAACGCGCCGCTCGCCATGATGTGTTCTGGTCCTATTTTTTGTTTCTTGCTATCGAAGGTCGTCATCTGGCCGCCGGTAATTTCTACCGCGCAAATACTGATACGTATTGGGCTTTTATTCAGATAGTGAAAATCGATATTTTTCTCTAGCGTCTTTTTGAGAGGCGACGTGTCATAAAAACTGTTTTGGCCTATGTCTACGGCGGCATTCATATCCCAACCAGCACCAACCCGTGGCTTAAAAAATCCAGGAACACCATTGGTCAAAGTGTTCATCGTCTCATTAGAACTGGTCCAGCTGCTCCAGGTATTAGCGATACCCCATTGTTGCAAGAAAGGGGTGAATACCGACCAGGGTTGGTTAGACGCCAATGGCGGTGCCAGGCTTTCCCAAAAGGCCCGTAATTGTTGAACCCGCTTCTCTGGAGGATTGCCGGCAATCAGCGCGCAATTGATCGCGCCGATAGAAGTGCCAATCAGCCAGTCGAGCTGAATATCGTTTTGATGAAGCTGCTCAAAAACACCCGCTTGGTAGGCACCCAAAGCACCTCCACCTTGGAGAATCAGAACGTTTTCTTGTGTAGTCATGGCAATTGGGAGTTTTTGTTGCGATGCAGTGATATTACCTGTAATGCTCATTTTTTGCGGCGCTTGTAGCGAGAAATTACAAATTAAAACGAGGGGTGCTTGGTCTTTCAAGCTTTACAGTTTCTTTACATTTCACGCATGCTCAGCACAAAACAACAAGCCCACCAAATTGGCGGGCTTGTTATGGGCTACTTTTTTAGAAGTAGTTGACTGAAACTAATCAAATAGTCATCTGACGTAAAAACTTGAAGTAAAAACCTGAGGTAAAAAACCTAAGCTGCTACGTTCAACAGCATTTCATTGAGACGTTTTACAAAACTGCTTGGATCTGCCAGTGATCCACCTTCTGCCAGCATTGCCTGATCAAACAGGATATTGGCCCAGTCGTCAAACTTCTTCTCTTCGTACTTTAAACGTTGTACTAACGGATGATCTGGATTGACTTCAAGAATCGGTTTTGATTCCGGTGCTGCCTGGCCTGCTGCTTTCAGCATGCGCATCAAGTTGCCGGATAACTCGTTGTCGTCCGCTACCAGACAAGCAGGGGAGTCGGTCAGACGGAAAGTCACGCGTACATCTTTGGCTTTATCTGCCAGCGCGGTTTTCATCTTCTCAACCAGATCCTTGAACTGCGTTTCGGTCTCTTCGTGCTGTTTTTTCTCAGCTTCATCTTCGAGTGTGCCGAGGTTCAGGTCGCCTTTGGCAACGGAGACTAATTCTTTACCTTCAAAATCACTTAAGAAGGACAGCATCCATTCATCAACGCGGTCAGTCAGCAATAGAACTTCCACACCTTTTTTGCGGAAAATTTCTAAATGAGGACTATTTTTCGCAGCGCCGTAATTGTCGGCAGTAACGTAGTAAATCTTTTCCTGACCTTCTTTAACCCGGCTCAGATAATCAGCTAAAGATACCGTCTGTGCATCGCTGTCGTTGTGGGTAGAAGCAAAACGTAGCAGTTTAGCGATACGTTCTTTGTTGCCCGCATCTTCGCCTATACCTTCTTTGAGTACCTGACCAAACTCGGTCCAGAAGCTAGCGTATTTATCTTTCTTCGCTTGTGAATCACCATCACCTTCTGCATTTGCCAAATCTTCCAGCATGCCTAATACACGCTTGGTCGATCCTTCACGAATCGCTTTGATGTCACGGCTTTCCTGCAAAATTTCACGCGAGACATTCAGTGGCAAGTCATTGGAATCAATCACACCTTTAACAAAGCGCAGGTAGACCGGCATCAACTGTTCGGCATCGTCCATGATGAAGACGCGTTTGACATATAGCTTGATACCGCCGCGTTTGTTACGATCCCACATGTCGAACGGTGCACGGGCAGGGATGTACAGCAATTGCGTGTATTCGCTGCGACCTTCCACACGGTTATGCGTGTGGGTCAGCGGGGCGCTGTAATCGTGTGAAATATGTTTATAGAACTCATCATATTGCTCAGGCTTGATGTCGCTCTTGCTGCGTGCCCACAAAGCGCTGGCCTGATTGATTGTTTCGAGTTCGTCTTTAGTAACTTGTTCTTTTTTCTCTTCGTCCCACTCTTCTTTTTGCATCAAGATCGGCAAAGAGATATGGTCGGAGTAAGTACGGATTACCGACTTGAGTTTCCATGAAGAGAGGAAATCATCTTCACCTTCGCGCAGATGCAAAGTGATTGAAGTGCCACGATCGGCTTTCGTAATATCTTCTACACTAAAGTCGCCAGCGCCTTCAGATTCCCAGCGTACGCCAGCGTCGGCGGCAGTGCCAGCACGACGTGATTCAACGGTGATTTTGTCCGCAACGATAAAGCCAGAGTAGAAACCCACACCAAATTGGCCAATCATAGCAGCATCTTTTTGCTGGTCGCCAGACAGTTTGCCAAAGAATTCTTTCGTGCCTGACTTGGCAATGGTACCTAGATGCGCAATGGCTTCTTCGCGTGTCATACCGATGCCGTTGTCGGCGATGGTGATGGTGCGTGCAGCTTTATCGAAGCTGACTTTGATCTTGAGCTCAGGATCACTTTCATACAAGGCGGCATTGTTGATCGCCTCAAAACGCAGCTTGTCGGCAGCATCAGATGCGTTAGAGATCAATTCGCGCAAGAAAATTTCCTTGTTGGAATACAGCGAGTGGATCATCAATTGCAGCAGTTGTTTGACTTCGGCTTGGAAGCCCATTGTTTGTTTTTGGTCGGACATAATTCCCTCTTACTATTTTTTATGAGTTTAGGACTTTACAAAATTACCCTGGCGACCTCATACAGCATCGCCTGACGATCTGCTCATACCGATTTTGTCAGGGCGATTTTGTGCAAGTCCCGACTTGATGAAATCCATAAAGATTTTGCTTGGCAGTTATGCGGCTAAGTTGGGATATTTCAAGATGTTGATTGCAGCTAATTTATATACTGGGTAGTAGTACAAGGTAAATTAGCCTTATTGTCCAATTATTCTCTGGACAATTAAAAATACTCCCCATTTTTTTAATTATTGTTCTAATTAAGCGAATTAGAGAGTTTAGATGGAAAAGACAAAAATAGATGCTGAACGTGGGATGTCGTGGCGATTTGTTTAAAACCGGAGTTCCAGTTTTTCATATGGTTTAATCTGCGACCATATCGCGTTTAGCTCCACTGCTTGCTGGAATAAGGTGTGTGCCAAACTCTCCGCCGGTACTGCTGGCGCCTCAATATTGCGTGCCTCAGCCGCAGTTTGCAGCCCATAAGCAAACGCGTCGTGATCAAAATTGCCGCTCCAGAGTTGTGTCTGCAATGCCTCAACAATCGCCTCGGCTTGCACTGCGCCCCGTTCAACATCCCGGCGCTGAGTGTCGTGGGTCAGCTCCATGACAAACTGTGCATCGGCACCTTGCGCTACCAGACTTAAAAAACCGTCACTGAGTTTCAGCCCGGTTTCCACCACAAAATGCACCAGATCATGCGGCAGCACACCTTGGCGCGGCATCTCGATTTCACTAACAGAGCTATCTTGCCGGATGAACCTTAGCAAATCCGATTTTTCCGAGGGCGGGCGCTTGGTCGCAGTAAGAAGCATGGTCATATCTAAATTAATCCGTTCGTAGCGCTCTCACCAGAACGGTGATGGTGAAAACCCTAGCATCAGTCAATTGAATCAACTACTTAATTATACTGACGAGCGGTCAACTGCCGTTTCTAGGTTTTATCTTCATCCCATCTGCTTTATCTTCCACCTCATACCCCAATGTATGCAAGGCTGCGCGCAGCCGGTCCGCTTCTACCCAGTTCTTTGTAGTGCGGGCAATTTGACGTTGCTCTGCCAGCGCAGTTACCTCGGCGGGTATGGTGAGTATCGCTGGTTTCCACTCCGCCAATCCCAATCCGAGGACAAGATCAAATTGATCGAGAGTCGCTTTTTTATCTGCGTCGTTCAAATCCGATTTGAGAACTTCCCACACCACGACCAGTGCTTTGGGGAGATTCAGGTCTTGATTGATTTCAGTCTGGAAGCGGGTCACATAATTGCTATCAGCCGCGCCACCTTCAGGTAATGCAAAGTAAGTATCGCGCAATCTGCCCAACGCTGTTTGAGCTGCTTCCAATGCATCCCAGCTAAAATTCATCTGGCTGCGATAGTGTGCTGACAAGCATAAAAACCGGTATGCCAGCGGATCAATCTCCTGGTCAATCAGAGTTTGCAGACGCAAAAAATCGCCGCTGGATTTAGACATTTTTCCTGCATCGATTTGCAAAAAATAGCCATGCATCCAGTAGTTAGCAAGACGGGTGCCGTGGCAGGCTTGGTTCTGTGCAATCTCGTTGCTGTGATGAATCGCGATGTGATCTTCTCCGCCGCAATGGATGTCAAACCACGGTTCCAGATATTTGCTAGCCATCGCAGAGCACTCAATATGCCAGCCTGGAAAACCACGTCCCCAAGGGCTATCCCATTCCATCTGACGCTGTTCATTTGCCGGACTGAATTTCCATAGCGCGAAATCGGTGGGGTGTTTTTTTTCACCCAGATCAACACGGATGCCGGCTTCAATACCGTCTCGATTGAGTCGTGCCAGGTAGCCGTAATCATCTTGTTTGGATGTGTCGAAATATACGCCGTCGCTGGTGGTGTAGGTGTAGCCTTTTTGTTCTATGGTGGCAATAAAGTCGATTTGCTCGGCGATATGATCAGTTGCCTTGCACCAGATGGTAGGGGGCAGCATATTCAGGCTGAGCAAGTCGGCTTTGAACGCGCTAGTAAATTTTTCCGCAATGTTCCAGGCAGATTCTCCCACTTTGCGGCTGCCTTTTTCCATTTTGTCTTCGCCATCATCCGCATCGGATACTAGATGACCAACGTCAGTGATGTTGATGACATGACGGACCTGGTGACCGTTAAATTCTAAGGTGCGACGTAAAATATCTTCAAACAAATAAGTGCGTAAATTACCGATATGCGCATAGTCATACACGGTAGGTCCGCAGCAATACAGACCAACCCAATCCTGGCGCAGTGGAGTAAATTGGCGAAGCTGACGCTCCCAGTTGTCATAGAGATAGAGATGCATAGTGAGTATAAAAAATCGAAAATAAACAGCAGACGTACACCATGATTGCTACAGCTAAAAAACGGTGAATTTTTGGAGTGGTTGTGACTAGATCAGGATCAACAGCGACAACAAAGCTTGTCACTGCATATGTGTGTACATGACAAGCTGAGTGCGACAAGCAACCGGCGCGCTGTTGCGGATGCGCAGATGGAAGTAGAGGCGTTTGTCATCGTATTGAATGTGGCTTGCACGGGTAGCTTTGAGTGATCGATAAAAATGAAATGGCAAGCAGGATAAAACCAAGGCATGAATTTATCACACAATTTGATTGCGTTGATGTGAGTGGACGGCTCGTACTGACTGCTGAGCTAATAAACAACGCTGTTGCAAGATTTTAAGACTGACCCAAATAAGCCAAAAACATATCCACCGCAGCCTCTACGATTTGCACTTGAGCAGCCTTATCCAAAGGCGCTTGACCCATGGTGATTTGCGGCCAGAATGCGAAGGTTTTTAATTGACCTTGTAGCAGGTGGGCTGCAAATATAGGATCGGCCGGTTTGAGTTTGCCATCGGCTTGCGCTGCTCTGATCCAGCCTGTGACGCCTTCTTCTTTTTCCCCTAATTTTGCGACCATCTCTTGTGCGCGGTCTGGCGCGTGGATGGTGGCCGCAATAGCGACACGTGCCAACGCGATAAAGTGCTCATCATTGAGCATCTGCATTTTTTCTTGCATCAAGTCGATTAGCTGATCACGCAAGGAGATGTCGGTGCGATAAACCACCTCGCGCTGGCTGGCGCTGTTTTGCCATAGCTGTAATAAGATCGCAGCGAACAGATCATCTTTGCTGGGGAAATGGTTATAAACCGTGCGCTTAGAAACCTCGGCGCTGGCGGCGATTTTATCCATGCTGGTGGCTTCAAAACCGTGAGTTCGGAATTCGATAATAGCGGCTTGCAAGATCGCTTCGCGCTTGCGGTCGGTAAGGCGTTTTGGACTTGGCATGGCGGTAATGTAGCGTTGAGGTCAAATTGTGGCAAAAAGAGAATTAAATTATTTTACACTAGGTAGTTTACTTTTTAAGAATTTAAAACTACACTGTGTAGTGTAATTATTGGTATGCGTAGGGTTTTGCCGATAATTTCGGTTCGATGTAATGGTTTGTACTTTCGATTTTATTTTGCTTACAGGACATCTGATTATGGCAATTGGCACATTTCCGGCGAACGGCTCAAGTAAGGCAGGGTTAAACACTGTTGGCACTGAGAATACTCAAGATAAGATGCGCTATCTGCGGCATGAGGACGGCAAGTATCGAAATCCAGTACAGATACAAAGGACCAGCTTTTTCAAAACATTGCAAATCGCCTTGACCTTCCTTTTTAATAAACCAGCCAATACCATACCGGCAGGACAAATCCCTGTACAAACTCTGACGAGTGAACAGTTACTAGCCGCGCCGGATCAATCTTTATTCCGCCTTGGTCATTCCACTTTATTACTAAAACTGCGCGGTGAGTTTTGGCTGACTGATCCTGTATTTTCCGAGCGGGCATCACCGTTCCAGTGGATGGGTCCAAAACGTTTCCATCAGCCACCGATCAGTATTGCGGATCTGCCGCCGATCAAGGGCGTGATTTTGTCGCACGATCATTATGATCATCTGGACTATGCTGCAGTGTTACAACTGGCCGACAAAGTCGAACACTTCTTAACGCCGCTAGGTGTGGGTGATACCTTAATTAAATGGGGTATCGCCGCCAGTAAAGTACAGCAACTGGATTGGTGGCAAAGCACCACTGTTGACGGGATTGAATTGACGGCGACGCCAGCACAACATTTTTCCGGTCGCGGTCTCAACGATGGCAATCAAACTCTTTGGGCGTCTTGGGTAATCCGTGAAACCCATGGCGAGGCCGAGCAGAATCTCAAGCTGTTTTTTAGTGGTGACAGTGGTTATTTTGACGGCTTTAAACAGATCGGCGATAAGTTCGGTCCCTTCGATCTGACTATGATAGAAACCGGCGCCTACAATCACCAGTGGCCAGATGTCCACATGCAGCCTGAGCAGACTTTGCAGGCGCATCTGGACTTACGCGGTAAACATTTGCTGCCGGTTCATAATGGCACGTTTGATCTGTCGCTACATGTCTGGCATGAGCCGTTTGATCGTATTACAGCCTTGGCTGAGGCGCGGAATGTTCCTATCAGCACACCGCAAATGGGGGAGCCACTCAGCATGAGCAAGCCACATGCAGGTGAGGCCTGGTGGATATCAGCGAAATAGGGTCTATTACTTAATTTCTTTCTCTAAAAACGCCCACACATCAGGATCAGACATCGCAGCAATGTTGATGCGCATCTTGGTGGAGGGCAGTTGATTGGGGGAGAACAAGCTACCGGGTGCTAGCAGAAAACCTTGCTCCATTGCCTTCTCGGTCAGTACATTGGTATCGCAGCCGGTATCAGTCCACAAAAACATACCGGCAGGTGTGCGGTAATCAACTTTCATCCCGAGATTTTCTACCCGCTTAGTCACATCATCCCGAACAGAATCTAGTTTGACGCGGATGCGGTCGACATGTTTGCGGTAGTGACCTTCCGACAAAATTTTATACACGACACGCTCACCGATTTCTGTCGTAGTCAGCGTGGATAACATCTTACGGTCAGACAAGCGCACGGCTAATTCATGTGAGGTGGCGATAAATCCTACGCGCAGATTGGCAGCGAGAGTTTTAGAAAATCCACCCAGATAAATCACACGGTTTAATTGGTCTAAGGCGGCAATGCGGGTCGCCGCTTGTACCGCGGGACCGGGATGCATGTCGCAGTAAATATCATCTTCCACCACCATAAAATCATGTTCTTCTGCCGTCTTCAATACCTGAAATGCCTTGGCCGCCGACAGGGACGTGGAGGTCGGATTATGCATGACAGAATTAATGATATAGAGCTTGGGCTTATGCAGCGCCGCCAGCTCGGCTAGCTTGACCACATCGGGACCGTCATGCAAGCGTGGTATGCCAATCACTTTGGCACCCAAAATCGCAAATGAGGCAAACATCAAAAACCAGGCGGGATCATCGACAAAAATCGTGTCGCCGGGGCGGGTAAATTCGCGTGCCACCAAATCCAGCGCCTGCGTCACGCCGGTCGTCATGATGATTTGCTCTGGTGCTGCGGCGATTTCCAGTTCAGCTAATTTCAGTTGCAGTTGCTGGCGCAGCGGTAAAAATCCCTGTGGCGTACCGTAGTGTAAAAGCAGGTTTTGATTGAGACGGCTGATCGCACGCAAGCCGTTGGCGACCAGTTCACCATCCAGCCAGTCATGCGGTAGCAGACCGGCGCCCGGCATTTTTTGCGGCGGCAATTGGCGGAACATATTCCGCACCAGCCACACCACATCGAGTTGTTGCCCTGATGGCAAAGCCTCTGCGGCATTATGAGCGTTATTGCTGTTGATCATCGACGCACGCTCACGCACAAAAAAGCCCGAGCCGCGACGTGATTCCAGATAACCCTTGGCGACCAGTCGGTCGTAAGCCTCAACCACTGTAAAGCGAGATACGCGCTGTTCGTCCGCAAACTGCCGGATCGACGGCATCCGCGCACCGGTGCGTAGCAATTTGTCGTCGATACGGGTAGCAACGTTACGGACAATTTGCTCGACCAGAGAGCCGCCAGAATCGCGCGAAACTATGCTTCGATTTGTGCTTCCGATTGTGCTCACATTTGTGCCTCGGTTCTTGTCGCCACTCGTACTGCCATTTGTATCGCTATTCCTGCTACCGTTAATCATAGGATGCCTGCCAATCAGATAGGTGTATCGGGAAAAAGACCGTAACAGTGCGTGAATTATCGTTTTTATTGTACTGGTACTGTATTGGTTTTTGCGGCTAGGATAGCACAACTCCTACACCAATCCGCAAGGAATGCTATGAAAATTCTCACCGCCAATACATTACTGACGCTACCACCAAATGGCTTGTTATCTGTGTCTGCCGAATCGGCGCTGTGCTTGCAAATCGAATGCGGTTTGGTGTGGATTACGATCGAGAATGATGCCTATGATTACTGGTTATCGAAAGGGCAGAGTTTGATGATACCGCCGCTGAAACGAGTGGTAATTGAGGCAGATCGTCAAGCTAGTGAGATCCAAATTTGTCCTGTTATCGAAAATAGCTTGCCTGAGCAAACGCCCTTAACTCATCAGAGTTCAGGCTTGGTCTTGAGTAAACAGTTTGAGCCTGCAGTGTCCTTCCGGCGCACCGATGACGCAATCAGGGCGGAAACAATTTGCGACCCGCGGTGAGATTGGGGGAGTTGCGAGATGAAGCGGTATGCATAGCGCCCCCCGACGATGCTGAAAATATTTGCCTTATACCCATAAAGAAAAAAGTAAAAAATAGGGGAGTATATGAATAAATATACCTTATTGTCCAAATAATCATTGGACATTAAAAATTACACCCCTCTAGTATATTTTATTGAATAGGAAGTCCGTGATGCCGTTTGCTCAAATACAATTTGCTGAAGTGCTGGCTTTTACCACCTTTGCCTGGATCGCTTCTTTTACGCCTGGCCCTAATGTGGCAATCGCTGCAACCACTGGTGTTAATCATGGACTGCGTGCCGCCTTACCACAGGTGGCGGGTGTGCCAATCGGCTTTGTGGTGCTGATGTGGGTGGTCGGTTTGGGCGGCATCGCTATTTTGCAAGCCAGCCCCTATCTGGTCTGGGGTATGAAGCTGGCGGGTATTGCTTATCTTTTGTACCTGGCTTTTAAGCTGTGTTTCTCACGCCAGTTGTCGTCCAGCGATGCGATTAAACCTTTAAGTCTTCCGCAAGCTGCATTGTTTCAGATCGTCAACCCCAAAGCATGGATGATGCTGGTTGCCGCGACCTCAACTTATGCCATAGGGCATGCTGATTTTGTTGTCCGTATGGCTTGGATGAGTCTGGGATTTACCATTCCGAGTGCGCTGAGTATTCTCGCTTGGGCATGGATGGGGCAAAGTTTGCGCAACTGGTTGCTAGTCGGTAATCGTCTGAGAAATTTTAATCTCGTGATGGGATTGGCATTAGCGTTGACGGCGATGTGGATGCTGACTTTATAAGTGATGACGCAGTCGATGATGTCAGTGACGATATAAGCGACGATATAAGCGACGATATAAGCGACGAATTCTCGCCCAATACCAATTGGCTGGCAGCGATAGCGTTATTGGCAATCGGCAGACCGATGAAGAATCATCGGTAGTCGTGTTGAAAAGAGACAGGCCTCCAAATTAAATCAAGCGGATCGTCTGTAATTGGGGGTGTTAATCGGGTGATGAGGGGCTTACAATGGAGGTCTGTCAGTGAAAACAATTGTTCCGCTTCACTCTATAAAATCAGGCACTTGCCTTGGTTCTCATTAGCAATTTCATCAGGTAGTTTAGTTATTGCCGAGATTGCTTTTTGCATTACATTGCACCGAGTCAGGCATACGCCACAACTTTTTTGGAAATCACCATGTCGTTTTACGAAAAACTCCAAGCTTTGAATATTGAGTTACCAGCAGTCGCTGTGCCGGCCGCTGCGTATGTTATGTATGCACAAACTGGTAACACTGTGTTTTTATCCGGTCATATCGCAAAAAAAGACGGCAAGGTATGGGTCGGCCAATTGGGCAAAAATATTAGTACGGAAGAAGGCAAAGCTGCTGCGCGTGCGGTGGCGATTGATTTGATTGCTACCCTGCAAGCAGCTTGTGGTGGCGACCTGAATCGCGTTAAACGGATTGTAAAAGTCATGAGTCTGGTCAATTCCACAGGCGACTTTACAGAACAGCATTTAGTCACAAACGGCGCGTCAGAATTGTTTGGTGAGATTTTTGGTGAACAAGGCAAGCATGCCCGTTCCGCTTTCGGCGTAGCACAAATCCCGATGGGCGCTTGCGTTGAAATTGAATTGATTGCTGAGATTGCCTAGTTGGATCAACTCAAAATTACCTTAAGTGATTCAGATTAATTTAGAGTAATGCAGACAATTGACCGATTATAAAAACAGTACAACATAAAAATACAGAGTGAATGAGACCAGTATGAAACTTGAAAATCCTAGCCCCATGCAGTGGAAATTTTCTGAGCGTGCAGAGCAGTTGCAAGGCTCCGTGATCCGTGAAATTTTGAAAGTCACGATGCGTCCAGAAGTGATTTCTTTTGCCGGTGGTTTGCCGTCACCAGAGACGTTTCCAATCGACCGTATGCGGGCAGCGTTTGATCTGGTTTTATCCAAGCAAGGAAAGTCGGCATTGCAATACGGACCGACCGATGGCTATGCGCCTTTGCGTCAATTCATCGCGGATTCTTTGTCCAACGATGTGACTAAAATTTCGCCAGAACAGATTTTGATGGTCTCGGGTTCACAACAAGGTCTGGATTTGCTCGGTAAAGTGTTGATCGACAAGGGTAGCAAGATCTTGGTCGAGACACCGACTTACCTCGGTGCTTTGCAGGCGTTTTCTTTGTACCAGCCTGAGTATGTTTCTGTGGATGGTGATGTGCATGGTTTGTTGCCGTCGTCAGTTGCGGCAAAAGGACAGGGCGCGCGTTTATTGTATGCCTTGCCTAATTTCCAGAATCCGACCGGTTTGACGTTGTCAGTTGAACGTCGCTATAAGTTGGTCGACACCTGCGCACGTCTGGGTTTGCCTTTGATTGAAGATAATCCGTATGGCGATTTATGTTACAGCGGTGAGCCTTTACCAAAAATGCTGACGATGAATCCCGATGGCGTGATCTACATGGGTTCGTTCTCCAAAATCCTTACGCCTGGTATTCGTCTCGGTTATGTCGTCGGTCCGGCGCCGTTGATCCGTAAATTAGAGCAAGCAAAACAGGCCGCCGATTTACATACATCGACATTAACTCAGATGGTCGTGTATGAAGTAATCAAAGATGGTTTCCTGGGTGAGCATATTCCAACGATCCGTAGCTTTTACTCCGGTCAATGCGATGTGATGCTGGCCGCGATGACAAAGCATTTTCCAGTCAGCGTGACATGGACGCGTCCAGAGGGTGGTATGTTTATCTGGGTGACCTTGCCTGCGCACGTCAATAGCAAACAGTTATTGGATGAAGCGATTGCGCAGAATGTGGCATTCGTTCCTGGTGCGCCGTTTTATGCAGATAATCCGGCCACAAATACCTTGCGTTTGAGCTTTGTGACCGTATCGCCAGAGCGGATTAATGAAGGGATTGAGAAGTTGGGTAAATTGATTCAGTCTAAGTTGTAATCTGAATCCAAGGTAAAAAAATGAGCCACATCGGCTCATTTTTTTTTGCGACTGAATAAGTCACGGTTTTACTATTTGGTCATATTAATTACCTTGTCAAGGTATTCAATTTTTAAACAAACCCTCCCTGCAAATAAACTCCCTTATTTGCGTCACCCCATCACCCGTTTTTAAATTTGTAAAAATAAACGGACGATCACCACGCATACGTTTGGCGTCTTGCGCCATGATGTCTAAGTTGGCTCCGACATGCGGCGCCAAGTCTGTTTTATTAATGATCAACAGGTCAGAGCGGGTTATGCCAGGGCCTCCTTTTCGCGGGATTTTCTCCCCACCAGCGACGTCGATGACATAGATCGTTAAGTCAGACAATTCGGGGCTAAAAGTTGCGGCCAGATTATCACCGCCAGATTCCACCAGAATTAAATCTAGGTTAGGGAAATCAGCGCACATTCGTGAGATTGCTTCCAGATTGATGGACGCATCTTCGCGGATCGCTGTGTGTGGACAGCCGCCGGTTTCTACGCCCATCAAACGTTCTGCCGGTAAGGCATCTGCGCGTAACAGGATTTCCATATCTTCTTTGGTGTAGATGTCGTTAGTGATGACCGCCATCTCGTAGTCGTCACGCATGGCCTTACATAACATTTCACACAGTGCCGTTTTGCCCGAACCTACCGGGCCGCCGATGCCGACGCGCAATGGATTTGATGCTTGTGCACTTATTTTTGAATTGGTTTGCGTGTTGATTTGAGTACTGATTTGGGTATTGAAATCGGAATTCATATGGACTCTCAAAAATTTAAATTCGGTAAGTATGATGTTGGCGTTAGGAGCGATATAGACGGCTATATTGCACTTCATGTTGCATCGATAGCAGAGATAATCCTGGCGCCCAGCTGGATAATTCATCGTCGTTCAGAGTTTGCGCGGTTTTTGCCGCCGCCTCTAATGCCTCAGTCAAACTGAGTAACAGGGCTTGTCCCGCGACTTGTCCCAGTGGCACGGATTTGACGCACACTAGCACCTGATTTTCTGCCCATGAAAATAACATGCCGAGTAATGCTGCCTCGGCAGGTACTTTCAACGCAACCGCACTGCAAGCTAATGCAGTCGGAAAGGGTACTTCGGCCAGACTTTGCAAACACGCAAGCAATGCCGGATCAACTTGGCTATCGTCCAGTTTTAAATCTACCAATAGCTTGCCGAGTGAATAGCCCATTTGTACTGTCTCCGCCCGAAATTCTGCAGTATCTCGCGCGGCTAAAAACCGTTCTGTCCACAGACTGACCGCAGCCTGATCGCGTTTTTCAAAAGCGTGCAGCAGTCGCCACAAAATCGGCGCTTCAAAACAGGCTAGCACCTCGACTAATTGCTGCGATATCCATAGTCTGGCAGTGGCTGAATTTTTCACCAGACCTTGTTCAATCGCACTCTCTAAGCCTTGAGAATAGCTATATGCGCCAACCGGCAGAGAAGGGCTGGCCAGTTGCAGCAAGTGCAGCAATGCAGTGGTTTGTATCATTAGCTGGCAGTGTTAGTTTTTGTCAGAGGGACGATGTATTTTTTGACGTAGCGGGATAGGTGCAAGTGGATTGTTCGGATGACCGTCGTCGCCATGATGATGACCACCGCCATAGGCACCGGCTTCTGGCTCAAATGCAGCAAGTTCTTCCTCTACCTGAGCGCCCAAACCTTCTAACATCTCTTTAAGTACATTGTCGTGACGGATACGTAAAAAACCATCACCAACCTGAGCTTGTGTGTGCCGGTTACCTAAATGGAACGCACAGCGCAACAAAGCCTGGGCCGAATCGCAAACGACTTTATAAGTCGGTTCTGCCGCAGCGACGATTTTGACGACGAAGCCGTCTTCGCTAGTGATCAGATCGCCATCGCGCAAGACGCTACCACGCACCGTGAGTAAGGCAATATCCTCGCCTGAAGTGAGGGTAGCGCGAAAGCGACTTTTTTCGCGTATCTGAAAAGGTAAAACTAATTCGCCATCGATATGATCTGTGTGTTGAATTTTTGTGTGCAGGGTACGCATGAGTTTGCTATAACGAAAGCTGGGATGTTTTTCGGTGCGCATGTTTTTTGCATTGCGCTTCTATAGTGCTATTGTGTTCGTGTTTCATCAAAATATTTTATAAAAACAGAGGTTCTTGCAAAACGAAACACCGGAGAGTAATTTTATTGCGAGAAGCGCAAAATAGATGAGAAAGGAGCGGCC